>CAZEQG010000255.1:0-5146 GCA_964514295.1 uncultured Alphaproteobacteria bacterium | reverse complement strand
CCCCAAGCAGGGCTTTGCCTTGCCGCTGGCGGCCTGGCGCGGCGAGCGCAACCTGCGCGGCTGGGCGCTCGCCGTGCTCAGCCACTTCACCGGCGCCGCCATGGCCGGCGGTGGCCCGCCGCTCACTCTGCCCGCTGCGCCAGCAGCATTACGGTGACGGTGACCTCGTCGGCCACCACGTCGAGCCGCGCCCAGGGGCCGCTGCCGACCGCGAAATCGGAACGCCGGATGGTCGCCTGTCCGCGCATGGTGCGGCTGGCGCCCTCGCCGGCAAGGGTGAAGGGCAGGGCAAGGGGGCGGGTGATGCCCTTCAGGGTCAGGCTGCCTTCGGCGACATAGCCGTCCGCCTCGCGGCGGAAGCGGTTGGCGCGGAAGATGCCCTGGGGATGGCTGGCGGCATCGAACCATTCCGGCTTCGGCAGCTCGCTCGCCACCTCCCGCCGGCTGCCGCTGACGCGGTCGAGGGCGAAGCGCACCTCGACCGCGCCTTCCGCGGTGGCCGGATCGAAGCGGATGGCGGCGGTGAAGGCCTCGAAGCGGCCGGTCACCGGCACCCCCATCTGGCGCACCGCGAACTCCACGCGGCTGGCGGCAGCATCGACCGTCCAGGTCTGGCCGGCCGCCGGCAGCCCGGGCAGCAGCAGCAGCAGCGCCAGGATCGCGGCCAGCCGCCTCATGACCGCGGCCGCAGCCCGGGGACCATGCGGGCGAGGGTGGCGTCGCGGTCCATCAGGTGGTGCTTCAGCGCCGCCCCGGCATGAAGGGCCAGCAGCAGTGCCATGAGATAGCCGAGCCAGCGGTGGATGGCGGCGAAGCGGTCGCCGAGCGCATTGTCCGGCGCCACCAGATCGGGGATCTGCCACAGCCCGAGATAGACCACCGGAAAGCCATAGGCCGAGGTCATCACCCAACCGGTCAGCGGCAGCGCCAGCAGCAGCAGATAGAGCATGTGATGGGTCGCGGCCGCGGCCAGGCGCTGCCAGGCGGGCAGGGCGAGCGGCGGCGGCGCCGGCACCAGCCAGCGCCAGGCGAGGCGCAGAAGCGTCAGCCCGAACACGGTGGTGCCGACCCACTTGTGCCAGGAATACCATTGCAGCTTCTCGACCGACGGTTCCATCGGCACCATGGCAAGGCCGAGCCCCGCGGCCGCGGCGACCAGCAGCACGGTCAGCCAGTGCAGGGCGATGGCGGCGGGGTCGTAGCGCAGCGGCAAGCCAGGCTCCACGGGATTTCGACCTTTATCTAGGCCGCCGCCGCCAGCCGTCCAGGACAAAGCGTCAGGCGGCCGCCTGCGGACCATCGCGGCGATAGGGCGACAGCGCCGCCAGCGCCGACAGTTCCCGCCCGACATGCACGCGCTCGCGCCCCATCGCCTCGCTGACCGCGCGGGCCAGAGCGGGATCGGCCAGCCAGTGGGCGCTGCGCGTCAGCACCGGCAGATAGCCGCGCTGGATCTTGTGCTGCCCCTGGGCGCCAGCCTCCACCCGCGCCAGCCCATGGGCGATCGCGAAGTCGATCGCCTGATAGTAGCAGCATTCGAAATGCAGGAACGGCACCTCGCGCCCGCAGCCCCAGTTGCGGCCGTAGAGGGTGTCGCCGCCCAGCAGGTTCAGCGCGCCCGCCACCGGCTCGCCATCCTCCTGCGCCACCACCAGCAGCACGCGCTCGCCGAGTGCCGCCGTCATCAGGTCGAAGAAGGCGCGGGTCAGATAGGCCCAGCCCCATTTGCGGTCGATGGTGTTCTGGTAGAAGCGGTAGAAGGCATCCCAATGGCGCGGCGTGATCTCCGCCCCGCGCAGCACCCCGATCTGCAGGCCGGCGGCGCGGGCCGCCTCGCGCTCCTTGCGAAGCTGCTTGCGCTTGCGGCTGGCGAGAGCGCCGAGGAAATCGTCGAAGTCCGCATAGCCGCGGTTCTCCCAGTGGAACTGCAGGCCGTGGCGGGGGATGTAGCCGGCGGCGGAGAGGGCTTCGGCATCGGCAGGCTGAAGGAAGGTGGCGTGGACGCCCGAGGTGCCCGTTTCGGTCGCCAGGGCCTGCAGCCCCTCGGCCAGGGCCCGGCGCACGGCGCTGCCATCGGCCTGCGGGCGGACCAGCAGGCGCGGCCCGGTCGCCGGAGTGAAGGGCACGGCGACCTGCAGCTTGGGGTAGTAGCGTCCGCCGGCACGCTGATAGGCCTCCGCCCAGCCGTGGTCGAACACGTACTCGCCATAGGAATGGCTCTTCAGATAGGCCGGTGCGGCCCCGACCAGGATGCCGGCACCGTCATGGACCAGCAACGGCCGGGGCAGCCAGCCGGTCTTGCCGGTGGTGGAGCCGGATTCCTCCAGCGCCGCCAGGAACTCGTAGGTGGTGAAGGGATTGGCGGTACCGGCGCAGGCGTTCCAGTCGGCCGCCGCGATGGCGGCGAAGGAACCGGCGACCGAGACCGAAAGCCCGTCAGCCAAGCTGGAACACGCCCTCGACCTCGACCGCCACGCCCAGCGGCAGGGCGTTCACCCCCACCGCCGCGCGGGCGTGGCGCCCGGCATCGCCGAACACCTGCACCATCAGGTCGGAGGCGCCGTTGACCACCTTGGGCTGATCCTTGAACCCGTCGATGCAGGCAACGAAGCCGCCCAGCCGCACCACCCGCCGCACCCGGTCGAGATCGCCGCCGGCTGCCGCCTTCACCTGCGCGATCAGGTTCAGCCCGCACAGCCGCGCCGCCTCCTGGCCCTGCTCGACGCCGAACTCGGCCCCGAGCCGGCCGAGGAACTTCAGCTCCCCGTTCCACAGCGTGATCTGGCCGGCCACGAACACCAGGTCGCCCGCCACCACCCAGGGCACATAGTTCGCCGCCGGTGCCGCCGCCTGCGGCAGCGTTATGCCAAGCTCCGCCAGCCGCGCCTCGATCCGTCCGGTCATCCCGCGCATCCTCCGTCAACTCTGCAACGCCGCCGCCCGGCGGCCCGCCAGGCTCCAGTATGCCAGATACGCCAGCGCCGCGCTGGCCGCCATCATCCACATCAGCGGCATGGCGCTGTCCACCATGAGAAATCCCAGGCTGTAGGACAGGATGCCGCCGAAGCTCATCTGGATCGCCCCGAGAAGGCCCGAGGCGGCGCCGGCCCGGGCGGGATCGACGCTGACCGCGCCGGCGATCGCCGCCGCCTGGCTCATGCCGTTGCCGATCGAGGTCAGACCCATGGCGCCGAAGATCGTCACCATGCCGAGCGGCCAAGTCAGCGCGGCCGCGACACCGCCGGTGGTGGTCACGATCGCCAGCAGCGCGCCCAGCGTGACCAGCCGGTCAACGCCAAGCCGCATGGCATAGCGGCCGGCCAGGAAGTTGCCCAGCATGTAGCCCGAGGAGATGCACAGGAACCAGATGCCGTACTCGGCGGGGGTTGCCTTCAGCAGCGCCACGGAGGCATAGGGGGCCCCGCCGAGAAAGGCGAAGAAGGCGCCGCTGGTGAAGGCGACGAAGCCCATGTAGCCGAGATAGGCCGGCTGGCGGAGCAGCCAGCCGAAACTGGCGAGCATGCCGGCGACGCGCAGGCTTTCCGCGCGCTGGCGGTTGGTCTCGCCGATGATCGTCAGGGTCATCGCGAGCACGCCGAGGCCGAAGGCCAGGACCACCGCGAAACCGGCCCGCCAGCCGAAGGCCTGGTCGAGGAAGCCGCCGATCACCGGCGCCACCGCCGGGGCCACCGCCATCGCCATGGTGACGTAGCCGAGCTTGGAGGCGGCCTCCTCCCGCGCATAGATGTCGCGCACCATGGCCCGGCCCAGCACCATGCCGGCGCAGCCGCCGAAGCCCTGCACCAGCCGGCCGGCCAGCAGCAGCTCGATGGTGGGGGCAGCCAGGCAGGCGAGGCTGCCGGCGACATAGACGCACAGCCCCCCGACCAGCACCGGCCGGCGGCCGAAACGGTCGGACAGCGGGCCGTAGAAGAGCTGGCCGGCCGCCACGCCCACCAGATAGAGGGTGAGCGCGAGCTGCGCCGTGGCAAGGTCGGTGCCGAACACCCGCATCATGCCGGGCAGGGAGGGCATGAACATGTTCAGCGCCAGCGGCGCGCACATCACCGTGCCGACCAGGGCGACCATGAACAGGGGCGAGCCGATCCGTGCCATGCCCCAACACCTAGCCCCGGCCTCGGCAGCGGGCTACCCTCTATCGCGCGGGGCAGGGTTGCGGCCGGTCAGCGCGCCAGCATGTCCCACAGGAAGCGCAGGCTGACAGCGGCCAGGAACAGCCCGAAGGCGATTTCGAGCTGGCGCTTGTTCAGGCGGTGGGCGAGGCGCGCGCCCACCGGGGCCAGCCCCATGCTGGTCGGCACCACCAGTGCGAAGCCGATCAGCGACACATAGCCCAGCGACAGCGGCGGCAGCACCGCCATCTGCGGCCAGCCGGCATAGACATAGCCGATGGCGCCGGGGATCGAGATGATGACGCCGAGGCCGGCCGAGGTGGAGACGGCCTGATGTATCGGCCGGCCGTGCAGGGTCATCAGCAGATTGGCGATCTGGCCGCCGCCGATGCCCATCAGCGCCGAGCCCAGGCCGATCAGCAACCCATAGCCGCGCATGGCGAGGCCGGCGGGAAGGTCGGCCGCGATGCGCCAGCTCTCGCGGCCGAACAGCAGCTTGGTGGCGCTGGCCCCGGCGATCGCAATGAAGGCCAGCTTGAACACGGCGGGCGGGGCGTAGCGGGCGAGCAGCCCGCCGGCTACCACCCCCAGCACCACCGGCACCGCCCATTGCCGCAGCACCGCGAGGTCGACGCTGCCCTTGGCCTTGTGCGCGCGGTAGGAGCGGATGGAAGTGGGAATGATGATGGCGAGCGAGGTGCCGACGCACAGCGGCATGCGCACGTCTTCCGGCACCCCCATCAGGCGGAACGCCTCATAGAGCACCGGCACGATGATGGCGCCGCCACCCACCCCGAACAGGCCGGCAAAAAAGCCCATGACGCCGCCGGCGAGGAGGAACCCCGCCGCCAGCAGCGCCAGCTCGCTGGCGGGAATGCCGAACATGCATACTCTCCCTTGGTGCTGGGCGCCGTTTTGCGGCAGCAGGGCTGCCAAATTCAAGCCGCCCCTGCGCAGGGCTGCCCCGCGCCTCAGCGGGGTGGCGGACCGCGCCAGCCGCCGCCAGCGCCGCG
>CAZEQG010000254.1:0-5150 GCA_964514295.1 uncultured Alphaproteobacteria bacterium | reverse complement strand
TCGGCGGGCCGGCCGGGCGGCGGCCGCCCGACCAGTCGCGCGCCGGGCGCAGGTTCATCGCCTTGCGCCACTGGGCGGCACTCATCGCGCGCGCCCCATCAGGCCCTGGGGCCGGAAGGCCAGCACCAGCACCATGATCACGAAGGTGAAGACGATGCCATAGGTCGGCGCATAGGCGAGCCCATACTGCTCGGCCAGCCCGATCATCAGCGCGCCATAGGCCGCACCGGTGACGCTGCCCATGCCGCCGACGATCACCACCACCAGCGAGGCCAGCAGATAGCGCGTGTCCTCGCCCGGCGTGATCGAGAAGGCGGTGCCGCCGACCACCCCGGCAAAGCCGGCCAGCCCCGCCCCGATCGCGAAGGTGACGACGAACACCATCTGCACGTTCACGCCCGAGGCCGCGAGCATCGCCCGGTCATCCACCCCGGCGCGGATCATCATGCCGATGCGGGTGCGGTTCAGCACCCACCACAGGCCGATGCCGATGGCCACCGAGGTGGCCAGCAGCACCAGCCGGTAGAAGGGCACCACCTCCACCACCGGCAGCCAGGCCCGGCCGACCAGCCAGCGCGGCGGATCGAAGACATGCACCTGTCCGCCCCAGATCCACAGCAGCACATCGGCCACGATGATCGACACCCCGATGGTCGCCATGGTCTGGCGCAGATCCTGGCCCTGCATCATGCGGAAGATGCCGACCTGCAGGATCAGCCCGGCAAGCGCCGCCGAGGCGAAGCCGGCGGCCACGGCAAGGAACCAGGAGCCGGTCTGCTCGCCCACCTCCCAGCCGATATAGGCGCCGAGCAGGTAGAGCGAGCCATGGGCAAGATTGACGTTGCGCAGCAGCCCGAAGACCAGGGTGAAGCCGCTGGCGACCAGGAAATAGAGCCCGGCCAGCGTCAGCCCGTTCAGGGCGGTACGGAAGAACAGCCGGGCATTGTCGGCAATGCCCCAGACGATGAAGGCAGCGATCGGCAGCCCGATCGCCAGCCCCACCACCCATTGCCAGAAGCGCGACACCCGGCCCGCCCCCCGCTCAGGCGACCGACAGCGGCCGGCGGCCGCGCGTCTCGGCCACCTCCGGCTGCTTGTAGATCACGCCGTCCTTCATCACCATCAGCAGCTTCGCCGGATCGCGCAGGATCGCGAGGTTGGCCAGCGGATCGCCGTCGACCAGCAGCAGGTCGGCCAGATAGCCCTCCTTCACCTGCCCCAGCTCGTCCGGCCGCATCATGATGGCGCCGCCGTGCCGGGTGGCCGAGACGATCGCCTCCATCGGCGTGAAGCCGAGATACTTCACGAAATATTCCAGGTCGCGGGCGTTCTCGCAGTGCGGGGTGAAGGCGAAGCCGTAATCGCCCCCGGGCAGCACGCGCACGCCACGACGGTGCATCTTCTTCAGCGATTCGCAGGCGGCGGCGAGCTCGATCTCGTAGCCCATCTCGACCGCCTTCTGCCGCGTGATGCCCCAGGGCGAGGCATGTTCCAGCATCGCCACCAGGATGCCCATGCCCGGGGCCACGAACACCCGGTCCTTCGCCGCCTCCAGCATGTCGAGGGCTTCCTCGTCGGTGAAGCTCGCGTGGTAGATCACGTCGATGCCGAACCTGACCGCCTGCTTCACCGATGCGGCCGAACGGGCATGGGCGGCAAGCCGCTTTCCGCGCATCTTCGTTTCGGCGGCGGCGATCGCCACCTCCTCGTCGCTCATCCAGGTGGTGTCCGCCGGGGCGTGCGGCACGAAATTGTCGCCCGACAGGTTCAGCTTGATCGAATCGACCCCGTATTTCAGGAACATGCGCACCACCTTGCGCATCTCCTCCGGGCCGTTCACGTTCACCCCGAAGCTGTATTCGGGGAAGGGGATGTGCGGCAGGGTCTCGTCGCCGAGCCCGCCCGGCACCGTGATCTCCTGGCTGGCGGCAAGATAGCGCGGGCCGGGGATCAGCCCCTCGTTGATGGCGTTGCGGGTCACCACGTCCAGCCGCGGCTTGGCGCAGGCAGCACCGACGCAGGAGGTGAAGCCGGCCTCCAGATAGCGCTTGGCCACATGGGCCGACCACAGCACATGCTCTTCCAGCGGCATGCGCTGGATGGCATCCAGCGTCGCCGCGTCGTTCCAGGAAAAATGCGTGTGCGCCTCGACCATGCCCGGCATCAGCGTCGCCCCGGCGCCGTCGACCGTGGTGACGCCCGCGGCCGGGATCGAGCGCGCGCCGCGGCCCACGCGCAGGATGCGGTTGCCCTGCACCAGCACTTCCCCCGCATAGGGCAGGGCGCCCGAGCCATCGAGGATACGCACATTGGTGAACAGCAGGTTGGCCATCCGGGTCCTCCCTAGAAGCGCTGGTCCAGATGCCGGCGCAGCAGGTCCGCGCAGGCTTCCGGCTTCTCGAACATGGTCCAGTGGCCGCAGCGCGCCAGCACCTCGGCCCGCCCGGCCGGCAGGCGGCGGGCGATGTCGCGCACCGACTGGGCCGGGGCGATCGCATCCTCCTCGCCCGTCACCAGCAGGGCCGGGCAGGCGATCGCCTCCGGCTCCACCGCCTCGGCCCCGGCCAGCGCCTCGCAGCTTCGCGCATAGCCCTCGGGCGGCTGGCGCATCACCATCTCGCGCACCGCGGCGACGGCGACGGGACTGCGCGCCCGGGTCTCGCCCGACAGGGCCGCGCCCACAAGCTGGTCGGCAATCTCCTGCATGGCGGCCTCGCCCTGGCGGGCCTTCTCGGCGCGTGCACGCATACCGGCGCGGGCGGCTTCCGGCGGGGCCAGCAGCGGGCCGAACAGGGCAAGGCTGCGCACCAGGCGTGGCGCCTCGACGGCCAGGTGGAAGGCCACGATGGTGCCCATCGAATGGCCCAGCACATGCGCCCGCTCCACCCCCGCCGCCGCGCAGGCCCGCAGCACCGCCTGGACATAGCGCGCGATGCTGAGCGGCCCCTCGGGCAGGCCGGAGCGGGCCGATCCCGGCAGGTCCGGCCGTACCACCTTGAAGCGGGCGAGCGCCGGCATCACCGGCGTCCACACATTGGAGCCGCCGCCAAGCCCGTGGATCGCCAGCACGGCCTCGCCAGCGCCGTCCACCTCCACCGCCATGCGCTCGACCCGGATCGTCGCCATGGCCCCTCAGGCGACCGACAGCGCGTAGCGGCGCTCGGCCAGCGACGGCGGTTCCCGGTGGAAGCTGCCATCCTTCATCACCGCCAGGATCCGCGCCGGGTCCTGCAGGATGGTGACATCGGCCACCGGGTCGCCATCGACCAGCAGCAGGTCGGCAAGGAATCCGTCCTTCACCTGGCCGAGTTCGCGCCCGCGCATCATGATCTCGCCGCCCAGGCTGGTCGCCGCGACCAGCGCCTCCATCGGCGAGAAGCCGAGATACTTCACGAAATACTCAAGATCCTTGGCGTTGGTGCCGTGCTTGATCCAGGCGAAGCCATAGTCGCCCCCGGGCAGGATGCGGATGCCGCGCTTGTGCATCTTCTTCAGCGTCTCGCAGGCCGCCTCCAGCTCGCGGTGATAGCCCATGGCCTTGGCCGCGTCAGGCGTGATGCCGTATTCGGCGGCGTGGTAGCTGGTGTTGATCAGCCAGGCGATGCCCGGGGCGACGAAGTGCCGGTCCTTGGCCGCCTCCAGCATGTCGAGCGCCTCTTCATCGGCATAGCTCGCGTGGTAGATCACCTCGATGCCGTGACGCACGCACTGCTTGACCGACAGGCTGGAGCGGGCATGGGCGGAGACGCGCTTGCCGCGCATCTTCGTCTCCTTCACCGCGATCGCGATCTCCTCCTCGCTCATCGGCGTGAACTCGGCCGGGATGCCGGCGATGTACTCGCCCGACAGGTTCAGCTTGATGGTGTCGACGCCGTATTTCAGGAACATGCGCACCGTGCGCCGCATCTCCTCCGGCCCGTTCACCACGGCGCCAAAGCTGAACTCGGGATAGGGCAGATGCGGCAGCGTCTCGTCGCCGAGCCCGCCCGGCACCGTGATCTCCTGGCTGGCGGCAAGATAGCGCGGGCCGGGGATCAGCCCCTGGGCGATGGCGTTGCGGGTCACCACGTCCAGCCTGGGCTTGGCGGTGGCCGCGCCGACGCAGGAGGTGAAGCCGCGGTCGAGATAGCGCTTGGCGATATGCGCGCACCACAGGATGTGCTCCTCGGTCGGCATGCGCTGGATGGCGTTCAGGCTCGGCTGGTCGTTCCAGGAGAAATGCGTGTGCGCCTCCACCATGCCCGGCATCAGCGTGGCGCCGCCGCCATCGACCACGGTGACGCCGGCGGTCGGCAGGGCGCGCACGCCGCGGGCCACCCGGGCGATACGGTTGCCCTGCACCAGCACCTCGCCGGCGAAGGGCCGCTCGGCGAGGCCCGAGAAGATGCGCACATTGGTGAAAAGCACATTCGCCATGCCAGCCTCCCTAGCGCACCGGATTCGCCAGGCTTCCGACGCCGTCGATCTCGATCCGCACCGTGTCGCCCGCCTTCAGGAACCGGGGCGGATCGAAGCCGATGCCGACGCCCGCGGGCGTGCCGGTGGCGATGATGTCGCCGGGCACCAGCGTGATGCCGGCCGATATGGCGGCGATCAGGGCCGGGATGTCGAAGATCAGGTCGCGGGTCTGCCCGTCCTGGCGCAGCTCGTCATTCACCCAGCAGCGCACCCGGGTGTCGCCGCCGTCCACCTCGTCCACCCCGGCGATCCACGGGCCCATCGGGGCGAACCCGTCCAGGGACTTGCCGATCACCCACTGGCGATGGCGCCGCTGCAGGTCGCGCGCCGTCACGTCGTTGATGATGGTGTAGCCGAACACATGCTCCATCGCCCGGCTCGCCGGAATGGCGCGGCCGCCTCGCCCGATCACCACGGCCAGCTCGGCCTCATAGTCGATGGCCTGGGACAGCCCGGGTGGCGGCAGCGGGATCGCCGCCCCGGGGCCGATCACGCAGTCCGGCACCTTGGTGAAGATCACCGGGTGGTCGGGTATCTCCGGCTGGCCGGCGGCGGGGTTGGCATAGGCGCTGCGGGCGAACTCCGCGGCATGCGGGCGGTAGTTCACGCCGGCACACCAGATGTTGCGCGGCGGCCGCGGGATCGGCGCCTCCAGCGTCACCGCCGCCAGGGGCAGGCTGGCCCCGGCCGGC
>CAZEQG010000253.1:0-5176 GCA_964514295.1 uncultured Alphaproteobacteria bacterium | reverse complement strand
TAGTCTCGGCCATGCTGGCGTGTGGCGGGGTTCCGGGAAGTTAAGATATTCAAGCCGGTGAAATTCATGCCGGCGATTCTGGGGAAACGACAAGCAGCATGAACAAGGCGCGCCTGCTCCTCGTCGATGACAATGACCTGCTGGTGGAATCGCTGTCGATCCCGCTGCGGGCGGCAGGCTATGACGTCCACACCTGCAGCGATGGCGAGGCCGCCTTGCAGATGCTGGGCGAGGTGCGGCCCGAGATCGTGGTGATCGACCTGCTGATGCCCCGGCGCGAGGGCATCGAGACGATCATCGAGATCCGGCGCTCGCACGCCGAGATCGGCATCATCGCCATGAGCGGCATGGCCGCCTCGGGGCCGGTCGATTTCCTGCGCATGGCCGGCGAGTTCGGGGCCGATGCCTGGCTGCGCAAGCCCTTCACGCCGAAGCAGCTTATCGCGCTGATCGAGGATGTGGCGGCCCGTCGCCGGCCAGCGCCAGCCTGATCTTCTCGGCCAGGTCCTGCCGCCGGTAGGGCTTCTGCAGCAGGTGGACGCCCGGCGCGAGCCGGCCCTGGTGGATGATCGCATTCTCGGCATAGCCCGAGGTGAACAGCACCGGCAGGCCGGGGTGCAGCCGGCGCGCCGCCTCGGCGAGCTGGCGGCCGTCGATGCCGCCCGGCATGACGATGTCGGTGAACAGCAGGTCGAACCCGTCATCCTCGCGCAGCCTGGCGAGTGCCGCCGGCCCATCGCGCACCGCCACCACCCGGTAGCCGAGCCCGGCGAGCAGCCGGCCGACATGGGCGCGCACCAGCTCGTCATCCTCCACCAGCAGGACACGCTCCTGGCCGACCGGCAGCGCCCCCTCGGCGCCGGGCCTGGCCGCGGCGTCTGCCGCCTCGGGCGCCCGCGGCAGGTAGAGCTTCACCGTGGTGCCCTGGCCCGGCTCGGAATAGAGGCGGACATGGCCGTTGGACTGCTTGACGAAGCCATAGACCATGCTGAGGCCGAGGCCGCTGCCCTTGCCCACCTCCTTGGTGGTGAAGAAGGGCTCGAAGGCCCGGCGCATGGTGGCGTCATCCATGCCGATGCCGGTATCCGACACCGCGACCATCACATAGTCGCCGGGCTCGAAGTCGCCGTCGCGCGCCGCGTTCCCGGCATCGAGCCGGACATTGGCGGTCTCGACCGTCAGCCGGCCGCCCCGGGGCATGGCGTCGCGCGCGTTCAGGCACAGGTTCAGGACCGCGTTCTCAAGCTGGCCGGGATCGACCAGGGCCGGCCACAGGCCGGGCGGATGCACCGTGCGGATCTCCACCTGCGCCCCCAGGGTGCGGTGCAGCAGGCGGTTCATGCCGTCGAGCTGGCGGCCGACATCGACGACGCGCGGGCTCAGCGGCTGGCGGCGGGAGAAGGCGAGCAGGCGGCTGGTCAGCTCGGCCCCGCGCTCGGCCGCCTTCGCCGTCATCTCGGCCAGCGCGCGCAGCCCGGGGTCCGTTGCCAACTGCTCTGCCAGCACCTCGGAATTGCCCAGGATCACCGTCAGCAGGTTGTTGAAGTCGTGCGCCACCCCGCCGGTGAGCTGGCCGATGGCGTTCAGCCGCTCGGCCTGGGTCAGGCGGGCCGCCATGTCGCGGCGGTCCAGCATGTCGCCGATCTGATCGGCGACCGCTCCCAGCATCTCGTGTTCTTCCGGCAGGAAGGGGTGGGCGCCGGCCACCTGTCCTTCGGCATAGCCGATCTCGATCCGCCCGACCGCGCTGTCGCCGCGCCGGATCGGCAGCCTTATCGCGGCCAGCGGCTCGCGCCAGCCTTCCGAGCGGCAGTCGATGCCGTCGAGCTGGATGCGGGCGACGCCGACTTCCGCGTGCAGCAGGCTGGCCGGCAGCAGCGCCACGATATCCTGGCAGATGTCGGAGACCGGGCGGGCATGGTCGGACACCAGCGAGCGCACCTTGTAGAGGCAGCCCAGCTCCTTCAGCCTCTCGCGCAGTTGCAGTTCCACGTGCTTGGTGGCGGTGACGTCGCGGGCGATGCCCACCACCTGCTGGATGCTGCCGTCCTCCGCCGGCACAGGGAAGGCGCGGTCGCTGATCCAGCGCATCGTGCCATCGGGGCGCAGGATGCGGTATTCCTGGGCATAGCCACCCTCGGCCTGCCGGACGGCGGCGGCGGCGACCCGCGGCCGGTCATCGGGGTGGATCGCCTCCAGCCACTGCCAGGGATTGGCATGCAGATCTTCGCAGCGCCGGCCCCAGATCGCCTCATAGGCCGGGCTGACATAGATGATCCGGTCCTTTTCCGGCGTCGTCATCCACAGCACTTCCTGAAGGTTCTCCGCCAGGACGCGCAGGCGCCGCTCGCTGTTGCGCAACGCCTCGGCGGCACGCTGCCGCTCGATGGCGGTGCGCACATGGCGGCCGACCCGGGCGATGAAGGCATGGTCCCCGTCCTCGGGCAGGCAGGGGGTGGCGTGATACATGGCAAAGGTCGCCAGCACCGCGCCATCGGCATCGAGGACGGGGATCGACCAGCTCGCCGCCAGGCCATACTGCCGGGCGAGTCCGACATAGGGCGTGAAAAGCGGATCGGCCAGAATATCGGGAACCATCACCGGCTGGCGCCGCCAGGCGGCGGTGCCGCAGGAGCCGAAGCCTTCGCCGATCGGCAGGCCGTCGATCTCCCGGTTGAAATCCTCGGGCAGGTTCGGGGCGGCCATCACCCACAGCCGCCCGCCCTCGGCCACCAGGATCGAGGAGCGGACACCATGCAGCAGCCGGTCGACGGTGGCCGCGATGTCGGTCAGCACCTCGCGCAGCCCGGCGCCGCTGCCGACCAGGTCCAGCACCCGTGCCTCCAAGGCCTGAAGCTCGGCCTCGCGCCGCGCCGAGGTGACATCGCGGAAGGTCACGACCGCGCCGGTCGCGGCGCCATCGGCGCCCTTCATGGCGACCACCGTGTAGTCGGCCGGAAAGCTGGTGCCATCCTTGCGGAAGAACGCCTCGCCGGCGACATGCCGGGTGCGCCCGTCCTGCAGCGTCAGGTGGATCGGGCAGGTCTCGATCGGGTAGGGCGAGCCGTCGGCGTGGTGGTGGTGGATCAGCCAATGGGCCGGGCGGCCCAGCATCTCCGCGCGCTCATACCCCAGCATGCTGAGCGCGGCCGCATTCTCGAACACGATGTTGCCGTCGAGGTCGATGCCATGGATGCCCTCCGCCGTGGCCGCGAGGATCAGTTCCTGGCGCTCCTTCACCTCCAGGAGGGCGGCTTCCGCCCGCCGCCGTTCGGTCACGTCGCGGGTGACGCTCAGCACCGCCTCGACCACGCCGCCGGGACCGCGCAGCGGCACGGCGTGGGATTCCATCCAGCACTCGCGGCCCTTCAGGCCGGTCACGCGGAAGCTGGCGCGGCCGCTCTGCCCGGCGATCGCCTGGCGGTGCAGGGCGAAATAGGTCTCGCGGTCGTCGGGGTGGACCAGTTGGCCCACCACCCTGCCGATCACTTCTTCGGCGCTTCCCGCCTCGATCATCGCCAGCCCGGCCGGGTTCATGTCGATGAGGACGCCATCGGCCGACACCACCTTCACGCATTCCGGCTCGTGCTCAAGGATGGCGCGCAGGCGCTCCTCGCTGCGCCGCAGGGCCTCCTGGGCCAGCTTGCGGTCGTGGATGTCGATGGCGCTGCCGTACCACTTCACGATGCGCCCGCCGGCGTCGCGATGCGGGCGGGCGGCCGCCAGGTGCCAGCGCCAGCCGCCGCCGGCCTGTGCCAGCCGCAGCTCGGTGCTGTAGTCCCGGCCGGAGGCGATGGCCTGCCGCCAGTCCGCCAGCACCGACTCGTGATCGTCCGGATGCACCACCTGCAGCCAGGCGCCGCCGCGCGGATCCAGCTCGGCAAGGCCGCCGAGGCGCAGCATCTCGCGGCTGATGTAGTCGACATCGCCATCCGGCGTTGCCGTCCACACCATGTGCGGCAGCGCCTCCGCCATCGCCGCCTCGGCGATCGGAACCGCCGGGGGCGGGGCGTCTGGGCGAGGGGGCTCAGGCGTCTGGTCCATCGCTGCCAGCCTTCCGGTCGAACCCGGCCCACGGCCGGTCTCCGCATCTAACGCCTCTGGCGATGACAATGCATCGGAAATTCGGCAGCCGGGTCTGGCGGGGCTACCCCTGGTATTCAGGCACGAGCTGGCGCAGCAGGGCCAGCGTGCCCTCAATGTCGCCGGCCTCGGCGATGGCCCGCAGCCGGTCGAGTGCGGCCGACAGTTCGGCCAGGTCGGCGGCGCGCGGCCGGGCGAACAGCACGCCCTTGATGGCGGTCGGCTCATGCGGCTCGGCGGCGTGGAACAGGTCCTCGTAGAGCTTTTCGCCCGGCCGCAGGCCGGTGAAGGTGATGGCGATATCGCGGTCCGGGCGCAGGCCGGCCAGGCGGATCATCTGGCGGGCGAGGTCGAGGATGCGCACCGGCTCGCCCATGTCGAGCACGCAGATGCCCCCACCCGCGGCCAGGCGCGGATCGTCAAGGGCGCTGGCCTGGAGCACCAGTTCCACCGCCTCGCGCACGGTCATGAAATAGCGCGTCACCTCGGGGTGGGTGACGGTCAGCGGGCCGCCGCGGGCGAGCTGGCTCTGGAACAGCGGCACCACGGAGCCGGTCGAGCCCAGCACATTGCCGAAGCGCACGGTGACGAAGCGGGTGCCGCCGGCCATCCGGGTGCCGACGTCGCGCGCCTGGCACCAGGCTTCTGCCAGCCTTTTGCACGCGCCCATGACGCTGGTCGGGTTCACCGCCTTGTCGGTGGAGATGACCACCACCGTGCCCACCCCGCTGGCCACGGCGGCCTCGGCCACGTTGCGGGTGCCGATCACGTTGGTCAGCACGCCCTCGGTGGGGTTGGCCTCGACCAGCGGCACATGCTTCAAGGCGGCGGCGTGGAACACCAGCTCGGGGGCGGCCTCGGCCATCAGACGGGCCAGCCTCGCGGCGTCGCGCACATCGGCGATCACGGCACTGCGGGCAAGTGCCGGATGGCGCTCGCCGATCTCCAGGTCGATGCGGTAGAGGGCATATTCCGAGGCATCGAGCAGCAGCAGCCGGGCCGGGCCCAGGGCGGCGATCTGGCGCGACAGCTCGCCGCCGATGGTGCCGCCGGCACCGGTCACCAGCACCCGCCGGCCGGCCACCAGGGCGGC
>CAZEQG010000252.1:0-5188 GCA_964514295.1 uncultured Alphaproteobacteria bacterium | reverse complement strand
CGGGGCGGCAAGCCCGGGCAGGATCGGGTTCACCGCCGGCCCGGCAATGCCGGCCAGATCTTCCCCCGTCGCGACCAGTACCGCCCCGGTGGCGGCGCCGGCATCGATGCGCCGGATCAGCGCCGGCGCCCGGTCGGCGCGCAGGAAGGCGACATGCAGGCAGCCGGGCGGCGCCGCGTCGTCGACGAAGCGGCCACGCCCGGTCAGCAGCCTGTCGTCCTCGACCCGGCGCCGGGGTTCCCCGATTGGCGGCGATGTCAGAAGGTCACCCAGCCGTCAGGCGGCTGCTTGCCCGGATGCAGCGCCCCGCAGGACTTGCAGGTGCGCGCCTCCAGGCTGTCGTGGAAGGCGGCAAACAGCGGCGGCAGGTCCTTGGTGATGTCGACGATCTCCACCTCCACCCGGTGCACCAGGGCGCCGCAGGAAAGGCAGAACCACTCGAACCCGTCCTTCATCCCGGGCTGGCGGGTGCCTTCCACCACCAGCCCGATCGAGCCCGGTGCGCGCTGCGGGGAGTGGCGGACATGCGCCGGCAGCATCAGCACCTCGCCGGCCCGGATCGGCACGTCGTGAATGCGCCCGCCCTCGGCGATCTTCAGCACCATGTCGCCCTCGATCTGGTGGAAGAACTCCTCCACCGGATCATCGTGGAAATCTACCCGGCTGTTGGGACCGCCGACCACCATCACCACCATGTCCGTCCTGGCATCGAACAGGTGGCGGTTGCCGACCGGCGGCTTCAGCAGGTGCCGGTTCTCCTCGATCCAGCGCGGGAAGTTGAACGCCGCCGGCAGGGCCATCGCCGCCCTCCTCAGGCCTTGGCCGCGCGGGCCAGCGCCTGGTCGAGGTCGGCGATGATGTCGGCCGCGGTCTCCAGCCCGATCGACAGGCGGATCACGTCGTCGCCGGCCCCGGCGGCCGCCCTCTGCTCCTCCGAGAGCTGGCGGTGGGTGGTCGAGGCGGGGTGGATGATCAGCGAGCGAGTGTCGCCGATATTGGCGAGGTGGCTCAGCAGCTCCACCCCCTCCACCACCGCCACGCCGGCCTTGTAGCCGCCCTTCACGCCGAAGGTGAACACCGAGCCCGGCCCCTTGGGCAGGTACTTCTCGGCCAGGGCCTTGTAGGGGTTGCCCGGCAGCCCGGCATAGGACACCCAGGCGACGGCCGGGTGGGCGGCCAGATGCTCGGCCACTGCCCGGGCATTGGCGACGTGGCGCTCCATGCGCAGCGGCAGGGTCTCGATGCCGGCGATGGTCAGGAAGGCGTTCATCGGCGCCATCGCGGCCCCGAGATCGCGCAGGCCCATGGCGTGGCCATGGATGGTGTAGGCGAGGTCGCCGAAGGTCTCGGTGAAGGTCAGTCCGTGATAGGCCGGCTCCGGCGCCGAGAGCGAGGGGAACTTGCCGTTGGCATAGTCGAAGCGGCCCGAATCGACGACCACCCCACCCATCGAGTTGCCATGTCCGGACAGGAACTTGGTGGTGGAGTGGACGACGATGTCCGCCCCCCATTCGATCGGCCGGCACAGGGCGGGCGAGGCCAGCGTGTTGTCGACGATCAGCGGCACACCTGCGTCATGGGCGATCTTGGCGATCGGCTCGACATCCACCACCACGCCGCCGGGATTGGCCAGGCATTCCAGGAAGAACGCCTTGGTGCGCGGGGTGAGCGCGCGGCGGAAATTCTCCGGATCGTCGGGGTCGACGAAGGTTACGTTCCAGCCGAACTTCTGGAAGGTGCGGCTGAACTGGGTGACCGAGCCGCCATAGAGGCGGCGGGAGGCGACGAAATCGTCGCCGGGGCCCATCAGCGGGAACAGCGCCATCAGCTGGGCGGCATGGCCGGAGGCGCAGGCGGTGGCCCCCCGCCCGCCCTCGAGTGCGGCCACCCTCTCCTCCAGCACCGCCACGGTGGGGTTGGTCAGGCGCGAGTAGATGTAGCCGAAGGTCTGGAGGTTGAACAGCGAGGCGGCATGATCGGCATCGTCGAAGACATAGGCGGTGGTCTGGTAGATCGGCGTGGCGCGCGCGCCGGTCGCCGGATCCGGGGCCGCCCCGGCATGGATCGCCAGGGTCTCGAAGCCCTTCTTGGTGGACATCAGTTCCTCTCCAGCTTTCTACGTTTGGCGCTGATCACGCCGGAATTGAAGCCGTGCCAGCCAAGCTCGCCGCACAGCCTCGCATACTCGATCTTCGGGCAGCGGTTCATCACCACCTTCACCCCGGCCGCCTCCGCCCGGGCCGCGGCGGCATCATTGCGCACGCCAAGCTGCATCCACACCACCTTCGCGCCCGCCGCCACCGCCTGGTCGGCAATCGGCCCGGCCGCCTCGGAGTTGCGGAAGATGTCGACCATGTCAACCGGCCCGGTGAGCTCCGTGAGGTCGCCCAGCACCGTCTCGCCCAGGATCTGCTGGCCCTTGGCGACCGGGTTCACAGGGATCACGCGGTAGCCCTTGTCCTGCAGATACTTCATCGCGAAGTAGCTGGGCCGGTTCCAGTTCGGGCTGGCGCCGACCATGGCGATGGTCTTCACCGAGCGCAGGATGCCGCGCAGATAGGCATCGTCATAGGCATCGTGGTTCATTGGCCGTCCGCCGCTGCCGCCCCCGCCGGATCGGCCGGCGCCGTCACCGCCCCTCCCAACGCGGCTGCCGCTTCTGCAGGAAGGCATCGATGCCCTCGGCCGCATCGCGGGCCATCATGTTCTCGGTCATGACCCCGGCAGTGTAGGCATAGGCCGCGTCGAGGTCCATTTCGCGCTGGCGGTAGAACGCCTCCTTGCCGATCCGCAGCACCAAGGGCGACTTGGCCGCGATCCTTGCCGCCAGGGCATGCGTCGCAGCCTCCAGATCGGCGGCCGGCACCACCTGGTTGACGAGGCCGATGCGCTGCGCCTCGGCGGCGTCCACCAGGTCGCCGGTCAGCAGCATCGCCATCGCATGCTTGGGCGCGACATTGCGCGTCAGCGCCACCATCGGCGTCGAGCAGAACAGGCCGATGTTGACGCCGGGCGTGGCAAAGCGCGCGTCCGCGGCCGCGACCGCCAGATCGCAGCTCGCCACGAGCTGGCAGCCGGCGGCGGTGGCGATGCCATGCACCCGGGCGATCACCGGCTTGGGCAGGCGGACGATCGCGGTCATCAGGTCGGCGCATTGCGCGAACAGGCCCTCCATCGCCGCCCGTCCGGGATTGGCCCGCATCTCCTTCAGGTCGTGCCCGGCGCAGAAGGCCGGGCCGGCACCCGCCAGCACCACCACGGCCACCGCCGGATCGGCCGCCACCGCCTCCAGCGCCTGGCGCAGCGCCGCCATCAGCGCCACCGACAGGGCATTGCGGGCAGCCGGGCGGTTCAGGGTCAGCGTGGCGACACCCTGGCCGTCGTGGCGCAGCACCAGGGGTTCGGCCTCCTGCGGCCGGGCGAGGGCGGACATGGTTCCTCCAGCCATGGTTTCGTGGAATAGATCACCCCCCAGCCGCCCCGCCGCAACGCAGAAATTCGATGGCCCGCCTCAGCCCGCAAGAACTTGACCGCATCGCCCGCGACGATGTGCCCCTGGTCGGGGCGCTCGGCATCCGCTTCCTCGGCGCCGAGGATGGCCGGGTGACCGCCCGCCTGCCCTATGGCGACAACCTGCTGCGCCCGGGCGGCACCATCTCCGGCCCGGCGCTGATGGCGGTCGCGGATCTGGTGATGTATGCCTGTGTGCTGTCGGTGATCGGCCCGGTGAAGCTCGCCGTCACCACCAGCCTCAACGCCAATTTCCTGCGCAAGCCCCCGGCCGCCGACATTCTGGCCGAAGGGCGGCTGCTGAAATGCGGCAAGCGGCTGGCCTATGGCGAAGTGACGCTGTTCTCCGAGGGCGATCCGGAGCCGGTGTGCCATGTCACGGCGACCTACTCGATCCCTCCGCCCGACTTGCGGTAATATATTACCACAATCGCTAAGCATTGACAGCAGCGCGGCTTTCCCCTAGAAGCCCGGCTTCGCGAAGCGGAGACCCGTCATGAAGACCTACTCGGCCAAGGCGTCCGAGATCGAGAAGAAGTGGGTGCTGATCGATGCCGACGGGCTGGTTCTCGGCCGGCTCGCCTCGATCATCGCCATGCGCCTGCGCGGCAAGCACAAGCCCACCTTCACCCCGCACATGGACTGCGGCGACAACGTGATCGTGGTGAATGCCGCGAAGGTGAAGCTGACCGGCGCCAAGCGCACCGACAAGGTGTTCTACTGGCACACCGGCCATCCGGGCGGCGTCAAGCAGCGCAGCATGGGCCAGATCCTCGACGGCCGCCATCCTGAGCGGGTGATCGAGAAGGCGGTGGAGCGGATGATCACGCGCGGTCCGCTGGGCCGCCAGCAGATGAGCAACCTTCGCGTCTATGGCGGGGCCGAGCATCCGCATGCCGCGCAGCAGCCGGAGACGCTCGACGTCAAGGCGATGAACCCGAAGAACGCGAGGAGCAACTGACCATGGCCGAATCCCAGGGCCTCGATGCGCTGAAGAGCCTGGCTCAGCCGGTCGACGCCGCGGTCGCGACGGCGCAGCCGAAGGTTGACCAGTACGGCCGCTCCTATGCCACCGGCCGGCGCAAGAACGCGGTCGCCCGCGTGTGGATCAAGCCCGGCCCCGGCCGCATCACGGTGAACGGCAAGGACGGTGCCGTCTATTTCGCCCGCCCGGTGCTGCAGATGCTGATCGACCAGCCCTTCCTGATGGCCGGGCGCCAGGGCCAGTTCGACGTGGTCTGCACCGTCACCGGTGGCGGCCTGTCGGGCCAGGCGGGGGCCGTGCGCCATGGCATCAGCCGGGCGCTGACCTATTTCGAGCCCGGGCTGCGCCCGGTGCTGAAGCAGGGCGGCTTCCTGACCCGCGACGCCCGCGAGGTGGAGCGCAAGAAGTACGGCCGCGCCAAGGCCCGCCGCAGCTTCCAGTTCTCCAAGCGCTGATCCGGCCCTTGGCGGCAGCGCCGCTGAGGCTGACCAACCCGCGGGCGGTGGTTTCCACCGCCCGCGCCTTGTTTGGGCGTCAGGCCCTGCCCGCGGCCACCGCCCTGCTGCGCCAGGCCCTCGCCCTGTGGCCGGCGGATATCGCCCTGCTGCACGAATATGGCCGGATGCGCATGGCGGCAGCCGGCGGCCGCCCCGGCGCCCGCTGGGCGCTGGCCAACCGGCTGGCGGTGCTCGG
>CAZEQG010000251.1:0-5199 GCA_964514295.1 uncultured Alphaproteobacteria bacterium | reverse complement strand
CACGTCGTTGGCCAGCACCGCCGACAGGCCGCCGGCCACCGCCACGGTCAGGGCCAGGATGGCGGCCGGCGGCGCCGGCGTCGCGGCGATGCGCGCCGCGCACCAGTCGTAGAAGCCGCAGGCGGCGAACTGCGCCGACAGGATCATCAGCCCGAACAGCAGGAACAGGGTGGGCCAGTCGATCGCCTGCGCCACTTCGGAAGCGCCCACCGCCCCTGCGACATAGGTGAGGATGCCGCCGAGAAGGGCGATGCCGGTACGGTCGATGCCCAGCCCCGGCCAGCGCCCGAGCGCCATGCCGGCATAGACCAGCGTGAAGACCGCGACGACGAAGTAGGTCATGCGCGGCCGCGGGTCGCCGTCAGCCCTGGAAGCGGCCGAGATAGAGGCGGATATTGCGGTCCAGCTCGGCGTCGAGGTCCTTCATCAGCCTTTCGACCAGCTCGTAGAGAAGCTGGTCGCGCTGGTTCGGCGTCACGTCCTCGCGCACCGTGGTGGTGCGCTGGACCCGTGCCGCCGCCTCGCCATCCTTGAAGTTGCGGGCGTTGCGGATCTCCAGCACCACCTCGGCGGTGGCGGTGTAGCGTTCGGACTGGTCGCGGGTGAAGGCGCCGGTGATGCCGGTGGTGCGCGGCAGCGGCTCTTCCACCACCCGCGCGTCGCGCACCACGAAGACGGCGCGGTGGTCGCCGCCGCCGGCCGCCCGCAGCCTGTCCTGCGGCCAGCGCAGCGCCACTTTCAGCGGGTCCGCCGGCAGCCGGGATTCGAAGGCGCCATCGCGGCTCACGGCCTGGCGCACATCGATGCCGGCGACGGCGAGGGTGAAGGCGGGCCTGTCGGCAAAGCCGATCTCGGCAAAGCGCGGCGGCGGCAGCGGCGCCGACGCGCAGGCCGCAGCCAGCAGCAGGCCGGCGAGGCTGGCAAGGATTCTCATGGCGACCTCCTGCCCCTCCTTTATCCGGCCAATTGCGGCTGATTCAAGGATGCAAGCCCCGCCTCGTCGAAGCGGTAGGCGGCCGAACAGAACTCGCAGGTCACCAGCAGCGCGCCATCGACCTTGAGGTCGGCCAGCGACGCCGGGTCGAGCTGGCGCAGCACCGTCGCCACCCGCTCGCGGCTGCAGCGGCAGCGGTCGACCAGCGGCCGCGCCGGCCACACCCGCACCCCCTCCTCGTGGAACAGGCGGTAGAGCAGCCGCTCCCCCGGCAGCGCCTCGTCCCACAGCTCGGCCGGCCGGGCGCTGCCCATCAGGATGGTGGCGCGGCGCCAGTCCTCGGCCGTGCCGTCGGGGTCGTCGGCGGTGTCGGGAAGGCGCTGGAGCATCAGCCCGCCGGCGCGCCAGCCGCTGGCGGGGTCGTGGCCGGCGGCGGCCGAGACGGCGATCGAAAGCTGCTCGGACTGCTGGAAATAATGGTGGATGCAGTCGGCGAGACGGCCGCCGGTCAGCTCCACGATGCCCTGGTAGCGCTCGGTGTGGCTGCCCTGATCCACCGTGAAGGCGAGATAGCCCGCCCCCAGCAGCCGCGGCACGGACCCTTCGGCCGGCGGCCGGGCGGCGGCCAGCTTTTCGGCATCGAACTGGGCATAGGCGCGCAGATGGCCCTGCGAGGTGACATCGGCCACCATCAGGCGGATCGGCCCGTCGCCCTTGGTCTGCAGGGTGAAGATGCCCTCGTATTTCAGCGCTCCGGCGAGCAGCGCGGCCAGCACGGTCAGTTCCGCCAGCATGCCGGCCACCGCCGGCGGATAGGCATGGCGGCCGAGGATGGCATCGAGCGCCGGCCCCAGGCGGACCAGCCGGCCGCGCGCGCCGGCGCCATCCAGCTGGTAGGGCAGGATGAAGTCGCCCGCCGCCGCGGCCGGGCCGGTCACGCCAGGCACCAGGCCAGGATGCCCTTCTGGGTGTGCAGCCGGTTCTCCGCCTCGTCGAACACCACCGATTGCGGGCCGTCCATCACCTCGGCGGTCACCTCCTCGCCGCGATGGGCGGGCAGGCAGTGCATGAACAGCGCCCCCGGTGCCGCCTTCGACATCAGCCGCTGATCCACCCGGAAGGGTGCCAGCAGGTTGTGCCGGCTTCCCGTGTCGCCGTCGCCCATCGACACCCAGGTGTCGGTGACCACGCAGTCGGCGCCCGACACCGCCTGCTCGGCATCATGGGTCAGGCTGACATTGCCGCCATTCTTCCTGGCCCATTCCAGCAGGGCCGGATCGGGCATCAGCTCGGGCGGGCAGGCGATGCGCAGGGTGAAGCCGAATCGCACCGCCGCATGCACCCAGGAGGCGGCGACATTGTTGCCGTCGCCGCTCCAGGCCACCACCCGGCCGGCGATCGGCCCCTTGTGCTCCTCGAAGGTCAGCACGTCGGCCATGAGCTGGCAGGGGTGGCTGCGGTCGGTCAGCCCGTTGATCACCGGCACGCTGGCATTGGCCGCCACCTCCTCAAGGAAGGCGGGGTCGTAGGTGCGGATCATGATGGCGTCGACGTAGCGCGACAGGACCCGCGCGGTGTCGGCGGGGGTCTCCCCGCGCGCCACCTGCAGATCCTCGCCCTTCAGCATGATCGCGGTGCCGCCCAGTTGCTGGATCGCCACCTCGAAGGACACGCGGGTGCGCGTCGAGGGCTTGTCGAACAGCATCGCCAGCACCTTGCCCTTCAGCGGCTGGTCGTGGCCGCCGTTGCGGCGGGCCGCCTTCATGCGGGCGCTGTCGTCCAGGATGGCGCGCAGGGTGCCGGCATCCAGCCGGTCGAGGTCCAGGAAATGCTTCGGGTCCGGTCTGGCGACCGTCATGGTTTCCCCCCGGTTGGGCGTGGAAGCGGGGCTGCGGCACCCCTCGGGCGGCTGCCCGGTCAGGCGGCGGCCCGCACGGCGGCGCAGCGGGCGATGATGTCGGCCGCCTCGTCGACATGGGCCTCGGTGATGATCAGCGGCGGCACCAGGCGCACCACATTGTCGCCGGCGGTCACTGTCAGCAGCCCTTCGGCGCGCAGGCGGTCGACCATCTCGGTGTTGGGGCCGACGCATTTCAGCCCCAGCATCAGCCCGGCCCCGCGCAGTTCGCTGAAGGCCTGCGGGTGATCGGCCACGATCGCCTTGAGCCGCTTCCAGGCATAGCGCGCGACCCGGTCCACCTGCTCCAGGAAGCCGGGCGCCAGCAGCACGTCCAGCACCGCATTGCCCACCGCCATGGCCAGCGGGTTGCCGCCATAGGTCGAGCCGTGGCTGCCCGGCACCATGCCGGCCGCCGCCTTGTCGGTCGCCATGAAGGCGCCGAGCGGAAAGCCGCCGCCGATGCCCTTGGCGGTGGCCAGCACATCGGGTGCCACGCCGGCCCATTCATGGGCGAACAGCTTGCCGGTGCGCCCCATGCCGCACTGCACCTCGTCGAAGATCAGCAGCAGGCCGAACTCATCGGCAACCTGGCGCAGCGCCTTCAGGTATTGCAGGTCGGCGGGGCGGATGCCGCCTTCGCCCTGCACCGGCTCCACCAGGATCGCCGCCGTCGCCGGCGTGATCCTGTCGCGCAGCTCGTTCATGTTGCCGAAGGGCACCAGATCGAAGCCGTCGGTCTGCGGGCCGAAGCCCTTCAGGTACTTCTCGTTGCCGGCGGCGGCCAGGGTGGCCAGCGTGCGGCCGTGGAAGGCGCCCTGGCAGGAGATCACCCGCCAGCGCTCGGGATGGCCGGTTTCGTACTGGTACTTGCGCGCCAGCTTGATCGCCCCTTCCACCGCCTCGGCGCCGGAATTGCAGAAGAACACCTTGTCGGCGAAGCTGTGCGCGGCAAAGCGCTCGGCCAGCCGCTCCTGCTCGGGGATGCGGTAGAGGTTGGAGACGTGCCACACCTTGCCGGCCTGCTCCTGCAGCGCCTTCACCAGGTGCGGATGGGCATGGCCCAGGGCGTTGACGGCGATACCGGCGGCGAAATCGAGATAACGTCGGCCGTCGGCGGTGAACAGGTAGGGTCCCTCGCCACGCTCGAACGCCAACTCGTACCGACCATAGGTCGGCATCACCGCGGACATCGCATCTCTCCCCAAATGAACCGGCCGTCCCCGATGGACGGCCAGAAGAACCGCGGAGTATCTGGAGGCTCGCCGCCATTGTCAACAATACGGGCAGGCAAATATCTCAGCGCGCCCAGCATCGGCGGGGCGGGGCGCGGGGCGGGGGCTCAGCCGGGCTGTCGTGGCACCGCCGCCACCATGTGGCGCAATGTGCGGCGCGGTCAGTTTCGGCGGGGCGGCCGGAACCGCCCCGGCCGGGGGCAGCCTCAGCCGATCGCTGCCAGCTTGGCCTTGGCGATGGCGATGGCCTTGGCGGCGGCGGTGCGGGCCGCCTCGTCCCTGGCATCGGCCAGGTCCTCGCCCAGCTCCTTCAGCCGGCGCTCGACGGCGGCGCGCTCGATGTCGCCGACCGGCATGGCTTCCTCGGCCAGCACGGTGCAGCGCGTCGCCGTCACCTCGGCGAACCCGCCGGCAACGAAGATGCGCTCCTTCACCTGGCCGCCCTCGTAGATCTGGATGACGCCGGGATCGAGGGTGGAAATCAGCGGCGCGTGCCGCGGCAGCACGCCGAACAGCCCCTCGCTGCCCGGCATCACCACCATCTCGACCGCGCGGCTGACCAGCAGGCGCTCGGGCGAGACCAGCTCGAAATTCGTGGTCTCGGCCATGGTCCCCTACCTCAGGCGGCCGCCGCCGCCAGCTTCTTGGCCTTGGCGATCGCCTCGTCGATGGTGCCGACCATGTAGAAGGCGGCCTCCGGCAGATCGTCGTAGTCGCCGGCCACGATGCCCTTGAAGCCCTTGATCGTCTCCTCGATCGACACGAACACGCCGGGGAAGCCGGTGAAGACCTCGGCGACGTGGAAGGGCTGCGACAGGAAGCGCTGGATCTTGCGCGCCCGGGCGACGGTCAGGCGGTCTTCCTCCGACAGCTCGTCCATGCCCAGGATGGCGATGATGTCCTGCAGGCTCTTGTAGGTCTGCAGCACGCGCTGCACGTCGCGGGCGACCTTGTAGTGCTCCTCGCCGACGACGCGCGGGTCGAGGATGCGCGAGGTCGAATCGAGCGGGTCGACGGCCGGATAGATGCCAAGCTCGGCGATCTGCCGGCTCAGCACCGTGGTGGCGTCAAGATGCGAGAAGGAGGTGGCGGGCGCCGGGCCGGTCGTGCCGCTGGCCGTCGCCGAGAGGGCG
>CAZEQG010000250.1:0-5201 GCA_964514295.1 uncultured Alphaproteobacteria bacterium | reverse complement strand
CGGTCGCGACCGGCGCATGCAGCGGCAGCACCAGCAGGCCGCGCCGGGCGAAGGCGAGCGCATGGGCCAGCACCGCCGTCACGCGGCCAGCTCCAGCCGCCGGGCCAGGTCGCGCAGGCGCTCGGCCACGTCATCCTTCTGCATGGCGATCGCCTCGGGGTCCGATCGCCAGCCGTCGCCGATCCGGCGCACCTCGCGCGCCAGCTCGCGCAACTCAACCGCAACGGGCGTTTCGCGCCGGCTGCGCATGTTTCTACCGCAGCCCGGGAACCGCAGAAAACTTGGCGGGGCGCTCCATCTGGTCAGCGAAACAGGCGACCCGCCAGGGCGCGGAAACCCTCGCCCGCGCAGCCGCAGGCAGGGAATTCGTAATCAGTAGGTCCGGAGTTCGATCCTCCGTTTCGGCACCAGTCCCGGCCTGGCGGATCAGCCCTTGGCCAGGATGGCGAGCTGGTCCAGGGCCTTGTCCACCTGGCCGCTGTTGCAGCCGCTGCCTTCGGCCACCCGGCCGCGCAGCACCCGGCGCTTCAGGCCGCTGTTCAGGATGTCGCGGATCTCGGCGTCGGTCTTGCCTTCCTGCTTCATGCGCTCATGCAGCGACTTCGAGAGCACCGGCGCGTCGCACTTGTCCGAGGCGCGGGCGGCGGTGCCGGGCAGGCTCGCGGCCGCGGCAAGGGCCACGGCCAGGCAGAAGGCGGAACGGATCATCGGCGGTTTTCCTCCATGGCGGGCCGGGCCGGAATTGGCCTTGCGCAGCGCCGGCCATTGCGGCCTTATCCCGCAGCAGGCCACGCAAGGCAAGGGACCGGGCGGCTGGGGGCGACGCCACCGGGACAGCCATCAGGGGGAATTTGGACATGGCAGGTTATTCCACGATCTCGCGAGCGGCAGCGGTTCTGGCGGTGCTGGGGCTTGGCGGCTGTGTCGGCGCGGTCACCGAGGGCGCCAACATCGCCCGCGACAAGGCCGTGGTGTCGAACAACATGGCGGCCGCCCAGCGCGGCGACGCCGAGGCGCAGTTCAAGGTGGGCAGTGCGCTGTGCTGCTCGCTGAACGAGGGCCAGGGCTTCTACAACACGCCGCAATCGGTGTCCTGGCTGTGCAAGGCGGCGGCCCAGAACCATGGTCCGGCCGCCCAGAAGCTGGGCGAGATCTATTCCGGCGATACCATCTCGGGCGCCCGGGTGATGCGGCGCGTCGCCCAGCTCGCGGCCGGCAGCACCACCAACCCCGCCGTCGCCTATGTCTGGATGGACAAGGCCGAGGCGCTGGGCGTGGCCGCCGCGCGCAAGCCGGCCGAAGAGCTCTGGGCGAGCCTCACCCCCGCCCAGCGCAGCGACGCCGAAGCGATGGTCACCGGCAAGAAGGCCACCCCCTGCGAATGGCGCGACGTCACCGGCAGCCGCTAGGGCCGCCGGCCGGGCGGCCGGTTCAGCTGCACTTGGAGTAGCCGCAGCTCGTGCAGGTGTCGCAGCCCTCCTGGCGGATCAGGGCGGGCTGGGCGCATTTCGGGCACTGGCGCAGGCGCATGTCGGGCAGGCCGACGACCTGCTTTTCCTGCAGCATGCCCTCGCGCCGTTCCTTCGGATTGGCCATGAAGCCGATATCGATCAGGTGGCGCTCGATCACCTCGCCGAGCGCCGCCAGCAGCGAGGGCACGTAGCGCGCCGGCTGGCCGGGGCTGGCCATCCACTGGCCGCCGCGCGGATCGAACACGGCCTTCAGCTCCTCGACCACGAAGGTGACATCGCCGCCGCGCCGGAACACGGCCGAGATCATCCGCGTCAGCGCCACCGTCCAGGCATAGTGTTCGGTGTTCTTGGAGTTGATGAAGATCTCGAAGGGCCGCCGCCGGCCATCCTGGACGATGTCGTTCAGGGTGACGTAGAGGGCATGGTCGCTTTCCGGCCAGCGCAGCTTGTAGGTCTTGCCCGGCAGTTCCTCCGGCCGGCCGAGGGGCTGGGTCATGTAGACCACGGCGCCGCCGTCGCCCGCCTCCCGCGGCCGCGATTCGGCCAGCTTCAGCGGCAGTTCGGGCTGCGCCGGCGGGGTTTCGGCCTTCACCGACAGGACCGAGCCGGTGACGTCGTTCGGCCGGTAGGTGGTGCAGCCCTTGCAGCCCAGCTCATAGGCCAGGCGATAGACGTCCTTGAAGGCGTCGAAGGGCAGGTCCTCCGGGCAGTTGATGGTCTTGGAAATCGAGCTGTCGACGTATTTCTGCACCGCCGCCTGCATCACCACATGCTCGCGCGGCGTCAGGTGCTGGGCATCGACGAAGGCCGCCGGCAGGGCCGCGAGATCGCCATGGGTCTGGCGGAACAGGCGGTAGGCATAGTCGCTCACCTCCTCCTCGCGGCGGCTGCCATCGGGCATCAGCACCGAGCGGTTGTAGGTGAAGCTGAACACCGGCTCGAGCCCCGAGGAGACATTGTCGGCGAACAGCGAGATGGTGCCGGTCGGCGCCACCGAGGTGAGCAGGGCGTTGCGGATGCCATGGGCGGCGATGCCGTCGCGGATGTCCTGGGGAAGCGCGCGGATCACCGCGCCGGCAAGGTATTTCTCCTTGTCGAAAAGGGGGAAGGCGCCCTTCTCGCGGGCGAGCTCGACGGAGGTGCGGTAGGCGGCGTCGCGGATCTGGCGCATCCAGGTCTCGGTCAGCGCCACCGCCGCCTCGCTGCCATAGCGCGCGCCGCAGAAGATCAGCGCATCGGCAAGCCCGGTGATGCCAAGCCCGATCCGCCGCTTGGCCTGGGCCTCGGCGGCCTGGGCCGGCAGCGGAAAGCGCGACACGTCGATCACATTGTCCATCATCCGCACGGCAAGCCCGACCAGCCCGGCCAGCCGCGCCTCGTCGATCGCGGCGTCGGCGGCAAAC
Organism: uncultured Alphaproteobacteria bacterium; assembly: GCA_964514295.1. Taxonomy (GTDB): domain Bacteria; phylum Pseudomonadota; class Alphaproteobacteria; order CAZEQG01; family CAZEQG01; genus CAZEQG01. The sequence continues at coordinate 2,326 of CAZEQG010000250.1, read as the reverse complement.
GGCCGTTCCACCAGCGCCGCCAGGTTGATCGAGCCGAGCAGGCAGGCGCCATAGGGCGGCAGCGGCTGCTCGCCGCACGGATTGGTCGCCGATATTTCTTCGCAATACCAAAGATTGTTCTGCTTGTTGATGCGGTCGATGAAGATCACGCCCGGCTCGGCATAGGCGTAGGTCGCCTGCATGATCCGGTCCCACAGCTCGCGCGCCTCGACGGTGCGGAACACGGTGCCGTTGAACACCAGGTCCCAGGACAGGCCCTTGGCCACCGCCTCCATGAAGGCGTCGGTGACCAGCACCGAGAGGTTGAACATGCGCAGCCGCCCGGGCTCGCGCTTGGCGGCGATGAAGGCCTCGATGTCGGGATGGTCGCAGCGCATGGTCGCCATCATCGCGCCGCGCCGGTGGCCGGCGCTCATGATGGTGCGGCACATGGCATCCCACACATCCATGAAGGACAGCGGGCCGGAGGCATCCGCCCCGACACCCTTCACCGGCGCGCCCTTCGGCCGCAGGGTCGAGAAGTCGTAGCCGATGCCCCCGCCCTGCTGCATGGTCAGGGCCGCTTCCTTCAGATGGTCGAAGATGCCGCCCATGTCGTCGGGCACGGTGCCCATGACGAAGCAGTTGAACAGCGTGACCTGCCGGCGCCGGCGACGATGCGGCCCGCCGGCAGGAAGCCGAAGCCGGCCAGCGCGCCGTAGAAGCGTTCCTCCCAGGCCGCGCGGTCGGCTTCCGGCTCGGCCGCCGCGCAGGCCCGTGCGACGCGCCGCCAGGTATCCTCGACCGTGCGGTCGATGGCGGCACCATCGACGCCCTTGAGCCGGTACTTCATGTCCCAGATCTGTTGCGCGATCGCCGACACCATCACCCGCACCGCCACGCCGTGAGCAATAACACCGGGCGGATTTTACCCCTCGCCGGGGGACGGAGTCGAGCAGCGTTCGATGAACGTTTCCCTTCGCGGCCGGCCCGCCGCACCGTCCCCTCAGGTGGCCGGCGGGTCGCGCTCCGCCGCCGCCTCGGCAATCAGCCGGTCGGTCGCGGTCTCGATCGCCGTCTCCAGCCGCGCCATCACCTCGCCGCGTGGCAGCCCGGCCGGAATCGCCGGCAGCACTTCGAGGAGGATGGTGCCCGGCCGCTTGGCGAAGGCCCGACGGCCCCAGTACAGGCCGGAATTGAGCGCCACCGGCACCACCGGCAGGTCGAGGCCGCGGGCCAGCGCCGCCACGCCTGGCAGATAGGGCGCGCGCCGGCCGGGGGCGGTGCGGGTGCCTTGCGGGAAGATCACCAGATGCGGCGGCGGCGTCTCGGCCAGCCTGGCCGCGGCATCCTTGAGCATGCCGGCGAGCGCCCTGGCACCGGCCTTGCGGTCGACCGCGATATGCCCGGCCCGCGCGGCATACCAGCCATAGAGCGGGATCCACAGGAGTTCGCGCTTCAGCACATAGACCGCGCGCGGCAGCAGCGCCACGAACACGATGGTGTCCCAGGCGGACTGGTGCTTGGCCGCGATGATCGCCGGCGCCGGCGGCAGGTTCTCGAGCCCGCGCAGCTCGTGGCGCAGCCCGGCGATGGCGCCCAGCAGGAACAGCGTGCCCCGCGCCCACAGCCGCGAACAGGGCGCCACCAGCCGCGCCGGCAGCACGAACAGCGGCAGGCAGGCCAGCGTCATCAGCGCCGTCCAGCCATAGAAGGCAAGGTTGAAGGCAAGGGAACGCAGCAGGATCACGCCGCCGCCCCGACCAGCCGGTCGCGCAGGATGCGCAGGCTCGACACCTGCCACTTCAGATATTCGCCCGCCAGCAGCCAGGCGCTGCGCGGCCAGCGCCACCATTCGTCGACATGCAGATCCTCCGGTATCACCGGATGCGGCACCAGCCGCACCCCGGGCAGGGCATGGGCGATCTCTGCCAGGCTGCGCCGCATGTGGTAGTTCGACGTCACCACCCGCAGCGAGCGCCAGCCATGGCGGCGCGCCCAGGCCGCGATCTCGCGGGCGTTGGTCACGGTGTCGACCGCCTCGAAGCCGAGGTCGATGCGCTCAAGCACCCCGGACAGCCGCGGCGGCCCGAAGGCCAGCAGATCCTCGCGCCGCACATCGGCATGCACGCCCGAGATCAGCAGGCGCTGGCCGCGATCCTGGAGCAGCAGCGCCAGCCCCACCTCGACCCGCCTGCCCCCGCCGGTCAGCACCACGATGCCGTCGGCAGAGCCGCCGCCTTCGGCCGGCTCGCGCGGGATGCCGTCGACGAAGCCGACCAGGCCGACCAGCCAGGCCACGCAGGCCAGCAGCAGCAGCACCGCCACCAGCCGCAGCCGGCCGCCG
>CAZEQG010000249.1:0-5205 GCA_964514295.1 uncultured Alphaproteobacteria bacterium | reverse complement strand
ACCCTGCCGCGCCTGACGGTGGGCGTGCCGGCAGGCGGCCGGGCGGCGGTGGCGCTCGACCTGCGCGGGGGCGGCTTTGCGAACCTGGTGGTCGAGGCCGATGTAGGGCCCGGCGCGAGGCTGGAGTTCGTGCTCGACCAGGGGCTGGATGAGGGGGCGGCGCTGGTCGCCCATCTCGCCGTCCGGGTCGCGGAGGCCGCAAGGTTCGATGGCTTCCTGCTCCAGGCCGGGGCGGCGATGGCCAGGATCGAGGCCGAGGTGACGCTGGCCGGGCGCGGCGCCGATGCCCGGGTCAGCGGCGCCACGCTTGGCCGCGGCAGCCAGCATCTGGAGATCGCCACCCGCTTTGCCCACGCCGTTGCCGGCGCCACCAGCCGCCAGGTGTTCCGCAGCGTGCTGGACGACCGCGCGCATGGCGTGTTCCAGGGGCGCATCGAGGTGGCGCGGGGGGCCGTCGGCACTGACGCCCACCAGCTCGCCAAGACCCTGCTGCTGTCGCGCCGCGCCATCGCCGACACCAAGCCGGAGCTGGAGATCTACGCCGACGACGTGAAGTGCAGCCATGGCGCCACGGTGGGCGAGATCGAGGCCGAGCAGATGTTCTACCTGCGCAGCCGGGGCATCCCTGCCGCGGCGGCGCGCGCCATGCTGGTCGCCGCCTTCCTGGACGCGGCGGTGGAGGAGGTGCCGGGCGAGGCGGCGCGCGCGCAGTTGCGGGCAAGGCTGGAGGGGCTCCTGGCATGAGCGCCCAGATCAGGCCCGCGCCGGCCGGCTATGACGTCGAGACCTATCGCCGCGACTTCCCGATCCTGGCCACGACCATGCATGGCAAGCCGCTGGTCTATCTGGACAGCGGCGCCTCGGCCCAGAAGCCGCGCCAGGTGATGGACGCGATGCGCCACCTCTACGAGCACGAGTACGCGAACATCCATCGCGGCGTCTATTGGCTGTCCCAGCGCTCGACCGAGCTTTACGAGGAGGCGCGGGAGGCGGTGCGCGCCCTGCTGGGGGCGGCGAGCGCGCGCGAGATCGTGTTCACCCGCAACGCCACCGAAGCGATCAACCTGGTCGCCAGCAGCTATGGCGGCAGCTTCCTTGAGCCCGGCGACGAGGTGATCATCTCGGCCCTCGAGCATCATTCCAACATCGTGCCCTGGCAGATGCTGCGGGATGCCAGGGGCATCGTGCTGAAGGTGGCGCCGATCGGCGATGAGGGGGAGTTCCTGCTCGCCCCCTTCAAGGCGCTGCTGACGCCGCGCACCCGGCTGGTGGCGGTCGCCCACATGTCGAACGCGCTTGGCACCATGCTGCCGGTCGCCGAGATCACGCGGCTCGCCCATGGCGTGGGCGCGCGGGTGCTGCTCGACGGCTCGCAGGCGGCGGTGCACACGCCGGTCGATGTCCAGGCGATCGGCTGCGACTTCTATGTCGTCACCGGCCACAAGCTCTACGGCCCCTCGGGCATCGGGGCGCTCTATGCCCGCGCGCCGCTGCTCGATGAGATGCCGCCCTATCAGGGCGGCGGCGACATGATCGCCTCCGTCACCTTCGAGAAGAGCACATGGGCGCCGGCGCCCGCGAAGTTCGAGGCCGGCACCCCGGCGATCGCGCAGGCGGTCGGGCTGAAGGCGGCGATCGACTACATGCGCGCGATCGGCATCGAACGCATCGCCGCCCACGAGCACGACCTGCTCGCCTACTGCACGCAGCGCCTGTCGGCGATCCCGGGCCTGCGCATCATCGGCACCGCGCCCGGCAAGGGGGCGGTGGTGTCCTTCGTGCTCGACGGCGTGCACCCGCACGACATCGGCACCATCCTTGACCAGCAGGGGGTTTGCGTGCGCGCCGGCCATCACTGCGCCCAGCCGGTGATGGAGCGCTTCGACGTGCCGGCGACGGTGCGCGCCACCTTCGGCCTCTACAACACCCGCGCCGATGTCGATGCGCTCGCCCGCGCCGTCGAGCAGGTGAAGGACATCTTCGCATGACCGACGATCTGCGCCAGCTCTACCAGGAGGTGATCCTGGATCATGGCCGCAAGCCCCGCAACCTGCGGGCGATCGATGGCGCGCGGACGGCCCGCGGCCACAACCCGATGTGCGGCGACCAGCTTACCGTCTTCGTGAAGACCGGCGCGGACCGGCGCATCGACGACATTGCCTTCGTCGGCCGGGGCTGCGCCATCTCCACCGCCTCCGCCTCGCTGATGACGGAGGTGCTGAAGGGCCGCACCGAGGCCGAGGCGCGGGCGCTGTTCGACGCCTTCCACAAGCTGTGCACCGGCGACGACTTGCCCGACGCGCCCGAAGGCATGGAGGACGAGCTTGACCGGCTGACCGTGCTGTCCGGGGTGCGGCAGTTTCCGGTCAGGGTGAAGTGCGCGACGCTGGCCTGGCACACGCTGGAGGCGGCACTGAAGGGCGATGCCGAGGCCACCACCGAGGGAGGGGGCGATGATTGACAGCGGACCAGCCGCTTTCATGCCCGCGGACACCGCCGGCGAGTTCCACGGCAGCGCCGGGGCACCGCTGCCCGAGGGCGCGGCCCAGGCCAGCGAGGAGGATCTGGTGGCCGCCCTGAAGTCGGTCTACGACCCGGAGATACCGGTCGACATCTTCGAGCTTGGCCTGATCTACAGCTTCGACCGCGACGAGAAGGGCGACATCGAGGTGTCGATGAGCCTGACCGCACCCGGCTGCCCGGTTGCCGGCGAGATGCCCGGCCAGGTGGCAGAGGCCCTGGCCGCCGTGCCCGGGGTCGGCCGGGTCGATGTCCGCCTGGTCTGGGACCCGCCCTGGACCAAGGATCGCATGTCGGAGGAGGCGAAGCTTGCGCTCGGCTGGGACTGACGCCACCTTTGCCTTGAAGGAGCATTTCGCATGCCCGGCAACATCATCACGCTGACCGACGCCGCCGCCGACCGGGTGAAGCGGCTGATGGAGAAGAAGCCCGAGGACGGGGTGCTCGGCCTGCGTGTCGGCATCAAGACGCGCGGCTGCTCCGGCCTCAGCTACTTCGTCGAATACGCCAAGGAGCGAAAGAAGTTCGAGGAGGTGGTGGAGGACAAGGGGGTGCGCATCTTCATCGATCCCACCGCCACCATGTTCCTGATCGGCAGCCAGATGGACTATGTCGAGGACAAGATGCAGTCCGGCTTCGTCTTCTCGAACCCCAACGAGAAGGGCCGCTGCGGCTGCGGCGAGAGCTTCCATGTGTGAGCCGCGATGAGCGTTGCGCTGCCGCCGGAAGCCATTGGCGAAGACGAGGCGGACGGATTCGCGATGACGAACCTGCCGCCGCGTCGAACCGGTCTGCCTTTCGTCGTGTTCGTCTCACAGCGCGGCGGTGCCCGGCACGATGTCCGCGTGAAGATCTGCGAAACCCCGGAGTACCGTCCCGAACTGGCGGTTTCGGTAGCCCTGCGCCCGGATGTCAGGGTGGTGTCCGGGGCGCTCAGCGCTGCCGCGCTGGACGCCCTCAGCCGCTGGATCGCGCTCAATCGCGAGGCGCTCATCGACTACTGGGACGGCCGGATCGAATACACCGAGGACCTGCTGGCATTGCTGAAACCGCTGCCGCGCTGATCCTCCTCACGCCGGCCCGGGATAGAGGCCGTGCACCATCGCGAGCTGGCGCAGCAGGGCATAGATGATGTCGAAGGTCGGCGTCGGCACGCCGGCCAGTTCGCCAAGCTCGCGCACCGCGCCGGTCAGCGGCTCCACCTCCATCGGCCGGCCGGCCTCCAGGTCCTGCAGCGTGGAGGAGCGGAAGCTGCCGAGGCTGCCGGCCAGGGCCAGGCGTTCCTCCGGCGTCCTGTCGAAGCGGGCGCCAAAGGCGCTGCCGACGGCTGCCACTTCCCGCATGATCGCCAGCACCACCCGGCGCACCTCGGGATCCTCGGCCGCCTGGGCATTGTTGCCGCGGGTCAGCGCCTGCACCGGGTTGGAGGCGGCATTGCCCTGCAGCTTCATCCACACCTCGTCGCGGATGCGCGGCGTGGCCCGGGCCGACACACCGGCGGCGGCGAGCGCGCCGACGATGCGCTCGAGGCGCGGCGACAGGCTGCCGTCCGGCTCGCCGATGGCAAAGCCGTCGCCCTGGGCATGGTCGATCACGCCCGGCTCCGGCACCGAGGCACCCATGCGCACGACACAGCCGAGCGCCCGCGCCGGCCCCAGCGTGTCCCAGATCACCCCGCCGGGATCGAGCCGCTCCAGCCGGCGGCCCTCATGGGGGCCGCCATGGCCGTGGAAATACCACCAGGGTATGCCGTTCAGGCAGAACACCACCGGCGTATCCGGGCCGAGCAGCGGCGCCATCGCCGGTGCGATGGTGGTGAGGCTGTGCGCCTTGGCGGCGCAGATCACCAGGTCCTGCGGGCCGAGATCGCGGGGATCGTCGCTGGCCGGCATGGCAAAGCTGCGCTCGCCCGTGCGGTCCCGCAGGATCAGCCCGCGCGCGCGGATGGCCGCCAGATGCGCGCCGCGCACCACGACCGACACATCCGCCCCGGCGGCGGCGAGGCGGGCCGCCAGGAAGCCGCCAATGCTGCCGGCGCCGTAGATGCAGATCCTCATGCCGCCATCCCCCCGGCCAGCGCCGCCTCGATGCCGAGCCCGACGGCCAGGATGTGCCGGTCGGCCATGGCCGGGCCGGAGATCATCAGGCCGATCGACGGCCCGATGGGCAGGGTGGCCGAGCAGCCATCGATCATGTTCACCACCTGGGTGTTGCGCAGCAGGAGCAGGTTGTTGCGGGTGAAGCCGTCGTCATCGGCGACTTCCGCCAGGGCCGGCGCCTGGATCGGACAGGTCGGGCCGATGAAGGCGTCGAAGGGCGCCAGCAGCCCCTCGACCTCGGCGATCAGCCGGCGGCGGAGCGCCACGATCTCCAGATAGTCGACTGCCGACTGCTCGGCCCCGCGCAGGATGCGCGCCCGTACCCGCTGGTCGTAGCCGTTGCCGGCGCGGGCCAGCAGCGCCCGGTGATGGTGGTAGGATTCGGCCGCCGCGAAGCCGCCCAGCCGGTTGATCTCGGCGATCAGGCCAAGCGCCGGCAGCGGCGCCTCGACGATGCGCGCGCCCAGCCCCGACAGGCGCGACAGTGCCTGCGAGAAGGCCGCCGCCACGGCCGGGGACAGCCCGTCCAGCAGGGTCGTGGTCGGCACCAGCAGGCGCAGCCCGGCGACCGGCAGGGCGGGCGGCA
>CAZEQG010000248.1:0-5222 GCA_964514295.1 uncultured Alphaproteobacteria bacterium | reverse complement strand
CGGCAGCGCCGGCCCAGCCGCCCGCCCCGGCCGCGGGCGGCTGAACGGCGCTAGCCGTCGCGGCCCAGCGCGGTCATCAGTTCGCGCCACTCGCGTTTGGACAGGCCGCTGGCCGCCTGGTCCACCTCCTCGCCGGCCAGAAGGCGCCTGACGATGGCAAGCGCGGTCGCCGAAAGCTGCACCGCCCCCAGCCGGTATTCGCGGAAGGCCGCCGCCGTCTGCGGCACCCATTTGTCGAGGATGGTCAGCATCGCCTCGGCATAGACGCGGATTTCGTGCTGCGCATGCGGATCGGCGCGCAGCGACAGGAAATGCATGAGGTTGTGCAGGTCGGTCTTCCAGTACCACTGGGTATAGACGTTCACCGGCAGGATGGCGCGGGCAAGCTCGCGCGCGATGCCGCTGCGGGTCTCATCCGGCGGGGCGCCGCCCTCGGGCTCGTTCAGCAGGTCGAAATAGGCGTTGAAGGCGTGTTCGGAGACCTTGCGCATCGTCCGGGCCGCCCGCGCCGCCTCGGCGGCGGAGACGGTGCGGTCGCGGCCCTGCTTGTTCACGGTCGATTGCTGGGCGATGTTCTGGTTCTCCAGCAGCAGCATGGTCTGGCCGCGCTTGGAAGATTTCGCCTCACGCCGTGCCTCGGCCTCGATGAACTTAAGCTTTTCGCCCTCGGGAATGTAGAACTCGCGGTCCAGCACCGAATAGCGGGCCGAATACTCGTTCACGTTTGCGGTGCGGTGCCTGATCCATTGGCGGGCCACGAAGATCGGCAGCTTCACGTGGAACTTGATCTCGCACATCTCGAAGGGGGTCGAGTGGCGATGGCGCATCAGGTAGCGGATCAGCCCGGCATCGTCGCGCAGGCTCTTGGTGCCCTTGCCGTAGGACACCCGGGCGGCCTGCACCACCGCCGCGTCGTCGCCCATGTAGTCGACCACCCGGACGAAGCCGTGGTCGAGCACCGGCACGGCCTGGAACAGCGCCTCTTCCATTGCCGCCACCGTGGGCCGGCGGGTCTCGCTCCGCTGGCTGCGGGCGGCCTCGATCTCGGCGATTTCAGCGGCAGTCAAGGGCATGGGGTTCTCCAGCTACAGCACACTATATGTAGCCGAGCAGGGGGTCTTTCGGAAGCGCTTCCGCATACCTATAATATGAGGCGTCGGGCAACCGACTATGGCGATAAACGCCGCGTGGAATAAGCGTTGCGGACCCGGGGGCAGTACCCGGCGCCTCCACCATTCCCGCCCTCGTTCGGGGTGGGGCGGGGGGCGAATCAGGATCGACGCGCGTGGTAAAGACCCGGTTTTCGCCCGGCATGGTTCCGCCGTCATCGGGCCTTAAGCGTAGTTGCGAACGACAACAACGCGCTGGTCGCCCGCGCTGCGTAAGCGGCAAGGGTAGCCAACCCAAGTCCTGACCCGTCGCTGGGCCAGGCGCGGTTCGGGGGGCACCGGGCAACAGAAGCCCCCCATCGCGCCGTCCGATAGAGGCGGGGGAAACGAATGGGTGCCGGGGCCTGGCGATGAAGACGAAGCCGCTACAGTACGACCGCATGGTCGAGGATGCGCTGCGCCAGGTGGTGCGCCGGGCGCTGAGCGAGGCGGCGGAGAAGGGCCTGCCGGGCGAACATCATTTCTACATCACCTTCCGCACCGGCCAGGCCGGGGTCGAGGTGCCGGACTATCTGCGCCAGAAATACCCCGGCGAGATGACCATCGTGCTGCAGTACCAGTTCTGGGGGCTGGAGGTGGCCGAGGATCATTTCAAGGTGACCCTGTCCTTCTCGGACATCCATGAACGGCTGGTCATCCCCTATGCCGCGATCGTCGGCTTTGCCGATCCGTCGGTGAAGTTCGGGCTGCAGTTCCAGCTTCCGCCGCTGGAGGCGGTGGAGGCCGCCCCCGCCGCCCCGCCCAAGGCCCTCGGCAAGGCGGAACCGAAGGAGCCGCCGGCCGCCGCCGCGATCGAGGCCGCCGAGGCGGCCGACGCGAAGGTGGTGACGCTGGATCGCTTCCGGCGGAAATAGGCGCCTTCAGCCTTTCCCGAGGGGTGGCCCGGCCGGCCGCGGCGGCACCTCCGGCGTCCGTAAAGACAGGCCCAAGGCGACGTAACAAATGTCGCAGTGGCGGTGTCATATTTCAGCAATCAATATATGGCATATGATTGGCGCTAGTTCACGCGATATCTAGCGGAATGAGAAGCGCAATGCAACGGATCATAGCTCCGGTGCCAGGATCATGAATGCCGTCCATCCCATCAATCACTATCGCTCGATTTGGATATCGGACATTCATCTTGGAACGCGCGGCTGCAAGGCGCAGTTTCTGCTGGATTTCCTGAAGCACAACGAGTCTGAGTATCTGTATCTCGTCGGCGATATTCTTGACGTGTGGCGGATGCAGCGCTCGTGGTACTGGGCGCAGGCGCATAACGATGTGATCCAGAAGGTGCTGCGCAAGGCGCGCAAGGGAACGAAGGTGATCTTCGTTCCAGGAAATCACGACGAAATATTCCGTCAATACATAGGCGAGAATTTTGGGGCGATCGAAATCCGCGAGGAAGATGTTCACATCGCTGCGGATGGCAAGCGCTATCTGGTGCTTCATGGCGACGTGTTCGACGGCGTGGTGAAATACGCCAAGTGGCTGGCCTTCCTTGGCGACAGCGCCTACAATTTTTCAATGTGGGTGAACCACTGGTTCAACGCCGCGCGGCTGCGCTTCGGCTACCCCTACTGGTCGCTGTCCTCCTATCTGAAGCAGCGGGTGAAGAACGCGGTCGAGTTCGTCAGCCGCTTCGAGCATGCGGTGGCGGAGGAGGCGGCGCGGCGCGGGGTCGATGGCGTCATCTGCGGCCATATCCACAAGGCCGAGATCAGGCGAATCGGCCGCGTGCTCTACTGCAATGACGGCGACTGGGTGGAAAGCTGCACCGCGCTGGTCGAGCACGCCGACGGCCGCATGGAAATCCTTGACTGGGCGCAGGTCCGCCAATTGAGCTTCGCCACCGCGGCATGAACATCTGCCTGGTGACCGATGCCTGGCAGCCTCAGGTGAATGGCGTGGTGCGCACGCTTGAGACGGTGCGCGGGGAGCTGGAGAAGGCCGGCGACCGGGTGGCGGTGATCGCCCCGCACCAGTTCGCCACCATCGCCTGCCCAGGCTACGCCGAGATCCGCCTGGCCGCCTTCCCCTTCCGCAAGCTGGCCCGCCTGATCGCGGAGGCCGCCCCCGATGCCCTGCACATCGCGACCGAGGGGCCGCTGGGCTGGGCGGCGCGTGGCTGGGCGATGCGCCGGAACCTCGCCTTCACCACCTCGTTCCACACCCGCTTTCCGGACTATCTGCGGGCCCGGGCGCCGATCCCCACGGCATGGAGCTGGGCGGTGATGCGCCGCTTCCACGCCCCCTCGCGGGCGGTGATGGTGGCCACCCGGTCGCTGCGGCAGGAACTGGAGGGGCGGGGCTTCGCCAATGTGGCGCCCTGGACGCGCGGCGTCGACACCGCGCTGTTCCGCCCGCGCCCGAAGGATGCGGGCGAGGATATGCGCGGCCTGCCGCGGCCGGTCTTTGCCTATGTCGGGCGGGTGGCGGTGGAGAAGAACATCGCCGCCTTCCTCGATCTCGACCTGCCGGGCTCGAAGGTGGTGATCGGCGGTGGCCCCCAGCTTGCGGCGCTCAGCCGCCGCCACCCGCAGGTGCGCTTCCTCGGCCCGCGCACGGGCGAAAATCTTGCCCGCCATTTCGCCGCCGCAGATGTGTTCGTCTTTCCCAGCCTGACCGACACCTTCGGCCTGGTGATGCTGGAGGCGCTGGCCTGCGGCGTGCCGGTCGCGGCCTTCCCCGTGCCGGGGCCAGCCGATATCGTGACGCCCGAGACCGGCGTGCTGTCGCAGGACCTGCGCGCGGCGGCGCTGGCCGCGCTGGAGCGCTCGCCCGCCGCCTGCCGGGCCCTGGCCGAAAGCTACTCCTGGCGGCGCTGTGCCGACATCTTCCGCGGCCACCTGGTGCCCTGGACGGTCAGGTGATCACGAAGCCGCCATTGGGGCTCAGCACCTGGCCGGTGATGAAGGCCGCACCGGGGCCGCACAGGAAGGCCACGGTGGCCGCGATCTCCTGCGGCGTGGCGTAGCGGCCGAGCGGGATGCCGGCGGCCTTGCGCGCCAGCACCTCCGGCGGGTCATGGGCGGCGACCAGATCGGTTGCAACATGGCCGGGGGCCACGGCATTGGCGCGGATGCCCCAGGGCGCAAACTCCTTGGCCCAGCCCTTGGCGAGTGCCAGCAGGCCGCCCTTGGCAGCGTTATAGGCCGAGCCCTCGGCCCAGCCGACCAGGCCCTGGACGGAGGAGATGTTGACGATGGCCCCGCCGCCCCGCCGCTTCATGCCCGGCAGCACGGCCTGGGTGGTGAAGATGGCGCCGCGCAGATGCACATGCATGGTGCGCTCGAAGAATTCGGGCGTCAGGGCCTCCAGCGGCCGGCGGTCGGCGGCGATGCCGGCATTGTTGACCAGGATGCCGATCGGCCCGGCGGCGGCCTCGATGGCGGCGATGCCGGCATGCATGGCGGCGACCTCGCCGACATCGGCCACCAGCGGCAGGGCATCCGGCAGCAGGCCGGCGGTCGCGGCGACGCCGGCCGGATCGATGTCGTGGACCACCAGCCGGGCACCCTCGGCGGCCAGCGCCAGGGCGATCGCCCGGCCGATGCCGCGGCCAGATCCGGTGACCAGGGCAAGCGTGCCGGCGAGCGCCGGTGCCGCGCTCAAAGCTTGCCGTCGAAGCCGGTGATGGGCGGATAGGCGGCCGGGTCGACAAGCACGTCGATGACCGAGGGCCGGCTGCTGGCAAGGGCAAGGTCAAGGGCGGGGCCGATCTCCTCCGGCCGGGTCACCCGCAGCCCCTCGCAGCCGCAGGCCCGGGCGATCGCCGCATGGTCGACCGGCCCCAGGTCGCAGGCGTCCGAATAGCCGCCGAAGCTGATCGTCTCGTAGTCCTTCTCGTAGCCCAGCACCTGGTTGTTCAGCACCACGGTGACGACCGGCAGGTTCATCCGCCGCGCCGTCTCCAGCTCCGACCAGGAATGGGCGAAGCCGCCATCGCCGGCGATCGCGATCACCGGCTGGCCGGGAGCGGCGAGCTTGGCGCCGAGGGCGAGCGGCAGGCCCCAGCCCAGCCCGGCCAGCCCGCGCGGGAACAGGAAGCGCTGCCCGGCGCGCCGGGCG
>CAZEQG010000247.1:0-5228 GCA_964514295.1 uncultured Alphaproteobacteria bacterium | reverse complement strand
CGCCCTGTCCGCCGCCGGGCTGCCCGCCGCCGGGCTGCCCGCCGCCGTACTGATCGGCCGCGGCGGGGCGGTCAGAACCGGTCCTCGCGGAAGGGCGAGAGGTCGACCCCGGGGTCGCGGCCGGCCACCAGATCGGCGATGACCCGCCCGGTCACCGGGCCGAGCGACAGGCCGACATGCTGGTGGCCGAAGGCGAAATAGACGTCGCGGAAGCGCTTCGAGCGGCCCATGACCGGCATCGAATCCGGCAGCGAGGGGCGGAAGCCCAGCCATTCCCGCGACACCTCCGCCCCCAGCCCGGGCAGGATGGCGCGCGCCTTGGGCAGCATCGCCCTGATCGAGCGGAAATCCGGCGGCGCCTCCACCCCGGCCAGCTCCACCCCGCTGGTCAGCCTGATGCCCTCGTTCATCGGGGCCAGCACGAAGCCCTCGTCGACGAAGGCGGTGGGCCGGCGCAGGCCCTCACCATGCTCCAGCGACAGCTTCAGGTGGTAGCCGCGCTCGGTGTCGAGCGGCACGTCGGCGCCGAGCTGGGCGGCCAGCGGCCGCGACCAGGCGCCGGCCGCCAGCACCAGCACCTCGACCGGGCGGATCGCCAGGTCAGTCACCAGCCGGGCCGGCCCCTCGGGCCCGATCTCGATGCGCCGCACGCTCTCCTGGATGATCTCGCCGCCGCGCTCCACGAAGGCGCGGCCATAGGCGGCGATCAGCTCGCCCGGGCCGGCGGCGAACAGCGCATCGGGCTGGAAGACCGCATGCTCGTAGCGCGGCGCGATGCCCGGTTCGAGCTGGCGCAGCGCATCGCCGTCCAGCACCTCGAAGCGCACGCCGCGGCGGGAGAGGATGCAGCGGTCAAAGGCGGTGCGCGCCGCCGCATCGGGCCCGCCATAGACCTTCAGCCAGCCGACCGGCCGCAGCAGGTCTGAGACCCCGGCCAGCGCCGCCAGCTCCCGGTGCGGCTCGCCGGCGCGGCTGGTGAACTGGTGCATGGCGATCGAGATCTGCTCCACCCGGTCGGCCCGGCCGGCCTTCAGGAAGCGCCACAGCCAGGGGGCGATGCGCGGCAGATAGGCCGGGCGCACGCGGAACGGGCCGGCCGGGTCCATCAGCCAGCCGGGCACCTTGCGCCACAGCCCGGGCACGGATGTGGGGATGCAGGAGCCGACCACGATCGCCCCGGCATTGCCGAAGCTGGTGGCCCGCCCGGCCCCGCGCGGATCGATCACGCTGACCCGGTGCCCGTCCTTCTGCAGGTAGAGGGCGGCCGACATGCCGACCGCCCCGGCCCCGATCACCGTGACATGGCGCGGCCCAGCCCCGCTCACGGCCGGACCCCCAGCGCCGCCGCCAGGGCGGCCGCCTCGGCCGGGCCGAAGCCCAGCGTGGCGGTGGCGCCGGCGATGATCAGCGGCCGCTTCATCAGGCCGGGAAAGGCCGCCAGCAGGCCCACGGGATCGCTCTCCGCCCGCGCCCGGTCAGACTCCCCAAGGCCGCGCCAAGTGGTGCCGGCGCGGTTGATCAGCCGGTCGCCGAACTCAGCCCTCCAGGCCGCCAGCGTCGCCGCCGGCAGCGGCGCGGCGCGGACATCGTGGAAGCGCGCCTCCACCCCCCGCCGCCAGCCAGCCCAGCGCCTTCCGGCAGGTCCCGCAGGTCTTCAGGCCATAGCGGGTGATCATCCAAAGGCTCCGCCGCTGTGGGAAGCGGCGAGTTTATGACGGTCACCGCCCAGAACAAGCCGGAATCAGGCTGGGCGGCGCGCCACCCCGCCCCTCACCCGCCGCGCGCCGCGCCGCTACTCCGCCGCCTGGGCCGAGGCGAGCTGGCGGGACACCAGCCGGGCGTAAAGGCCGCCGCGGGCCAGCAGTTCGGCATGGCGGCCCTGTTCGACCAGCCGCCCCTCCTCAAGCACGGCGATCAGGTCGGCCTCGCGGATGGTGGACAGGCGGTGGGCGATGACGATGGTGGTGCGGTCGGCCTTCAGCTCGTCCAGCGCCTTGCGCACCGCCTGCTCGTTCACCGCGTCGAGATGCGAGGTTGCCTCGTCGAGGATCAGCACCGGGGCGTCCTTCAGGAAGGCGCGCGCGATCGCCACCCGCTGGCGCTGCCCGCCGGACAGGCTGGTGCCGCGCTCGCCGACGGCGGTGTCGAGGCCGTCGGGCAGCATCTCCACCAGCCCGTCGAGGGAGGCATGGCGGATCGCCGCCGCCAGCTCGGCCTCGCCGGCATCGGGCTTGGCGACCAGCACATTGGCCCGCAGGGTGTCGTTGAACAGGTAGGTGTCCTGCGCCACCAGGGCGATCTGCCGGCGCAGGTCGTCGAGCGCGAAGTCGCGCAGGTCGCGCCCGTTCAGCGTGATCCGTCCGCGATCGGGATCCCAGAAGCGCATCAGGAGCTGGGCCGTGGTGGTCTTGCCCGCGCCGGAGGTGCCGACCAGCGCCACCGTGGCCCCGGCCGGGATGGCGAGCGACACCGCCGACAGCGCCGGCCGGTGCTGGCCGGGATAGGTGAAGGACACCTCTTCCAGCGCCAGCGCGGCCGGGCTCGCCACCGCCGGGGCGCCACCACGGGGCGCTGCGGCGCCCGGCCCGTCGGTCACCGGCACCGGCTCCTGGAACAGGCCGTACCAGCGCCGCGTGGCGCCGAGCGTGTCGGCCAGCTGGCGGCCGACCTGGGCGATCTCGGACACCGGCAGGAAGGCCGCCATCGCCAGCAGCGTCAGCAGCGGCAGGATGCCGGGATCGATGCGGCCGGCCGTGGCCAGCAGCGCGCCGGTGACCACCACGGCAAGCCCGCCGAGGCCGGTCAGGATCTCCAGCAGGCTTTCCTGCCTCGTCAGCTCCTCGAAGAAGGGCAGCCTGAGGGCGGCCCGGCGGCGGGTCAGCGCCTCGATCTCCTCGCCCCGCCGGCGCTCCTGCTGGAAGGCCACGATCTCGGCCAGGCCCTGGACCGAATCGACGGCATGGGCGCCAAGCTCGCCCGCCGCCTCCCGCGCCCTGGAGCCCAGCATGTCGACCCGCCGCCGGCGCAGGAACGGGCTCGCCGCCACCGCCACCAGGAAGGGCGCCAGGGCCAGCGCGATCGCCGGATGCTGGGCCGCCAGCACCCCCAGCACCAGGCTCGGCACCAGCACCGCCACGAAGGCCGGGGCCACGGTGTGGGCGAAGAAATACTCGATCAGCTCGATGTCGTGGGTGGCGAGCGACATCAGGTCGCCGCTGCGCCGGCGCACCAGATAGGCCGGCGCCAGATCGTCCAGCTTGCGGAACACCTGGATGCGCATCTCCGCCAGCAGGCGGAAGGCCATGTCATGGGCGATCCAGGATTCCAGCCAGTGCAGCAGGCCCGAGGCCGGCGCCAGCACGGCCAGCAGCCAGAGCAGATGGCCGAAGGGCTCGCCGTTCTTCAGCGCCAGCACGGTCAGCGCGCTGGCCGCCCCGACGCCGATGAAGCAGAGCACGCGCGCCACCCCGCACAGGAAGGTCAGCGCCAACCTGCCCTTCCACGGCATGATGGTGCCCATCAGCACCCGCACCAGGCCGAACCAGCCCAGCCCCTCGGCCTTCAGGATGCCCTCGGTCGGGGCGTTGCGCAGGGCGCCGGCGGCGCTCTCCACCGCCACCGGGGCCGCCGCCGCGGCCAGCACGGCATCGCCGCCACGGGCCGCTTCCTTCGCCTGCTCGGCCATCAGCCCGGCATAGAGCCCGTGGCGGGCCATCAGCGCCTCGTGCCGCCCCTCCTCGGCCACCCGGCCCTGGTCCAGCACCAGGATGCGGTCGCAATCGACCACGCTGGACAGGCGGTGGGCCAGGATCAGCGTGGTGCGGCCGCGCATCAGCCGGTCCAGCGCCTCCTGGATCACCGCCTCGTTCTCGGCATCCACCGCCGACAGCGCCTCGTCGAGCACCAGGATCGGCGTGTCGCGCAGCAGGGCGCGCGCGATCGCCACCCGCTGGCGCTGGCCGCCGGACAGCTTGATGCCCTTCTCGCCGATGGTGGTGTCGTAGCCCATCGGCAGGCCGGCGATGAAGTCATGGATGTTGGCCGCCCGCGCCGCCGCCGCCACCGCCGCCGCGTCGGCGTCGGGCCGGCCGAGGCGGATGTTGTCGCCGATGGTGCCGTGGAACAGGAAGGTATCCTGGTTGACCACCGAGATGCGGGAGCGGATCTGCTCGAAGGACAGCCTGCGCAGGTCATGCCCGCCCAGCGTCACCCGCCCCTCCTCGGGGTCGTAGAAGCGCAGCAGCAGCCGCACGATCGAGGACTTGCCGCCACCGCTGGAGCCGACCACGCCGATCCGCTCGCCGGCGCCGAGGGTGAAGGTCAGCCCGTCATGCACCAGCCGCCGGGTGCCGGGATAGCGGAAGCGCACGCCTTCGAAGGCGATGGTGGGGGCAAGCCCGGCCACCGGCGCGGGTGGCGCGTCCACCACCTCCGCCCGGTCGTCGAGGATGCGGTAGATGCCCTGCGCCGCCGACATGCCGACCATGCCTTCATGCAGCACGCTGCGCAGCTCGCGCATCGGGCGGAAGATCTCCACCCCCAGCAGCAGGAACACCAGCAGGGTCGCCAGCTCCATCTCGCCCGCCTCCACCCGCCAGGCGCCGACCGCCAGCGCCGCCGCCGCGCCGCAGGCGATGGCGGTGTCGGTAATGCCGCGGGCCAGCACATTGGTGGCCAGCACCCACATGGTCTTGCGGAACAGGTCGCGCGCCTTCACGGCCAGCATGTCGCCGCGCCGCCGGCTCTGCCCGAACGCCTTCAGGGTGGCCAGGCCCTGGATCGAATCCAGGAACTCGGCCGCGAAGGCGGCATAGGCCTGCTGGCGGGCGCGGGCGTTGCGCACGTCGCGGCTGTGCCAGGCCGCCGGCCCGAACAGGGCGAGCAGGGCAAAGGCCAGCAGCACGGCCGCAACGTACAGGTCGAGGAAGGCGGCGAAGGCGAAGATCAGCAGCGGCGTCAGCAGTGCGATCGCGGCCTGCGGGATGAAGCGCCCGAAGTAGGTCTCAAGCTGTTCCACGCCATCGGTCAGCGACAGCGTCAGCTCGCCCGAGCGGCGGCGGGCGACCACCGCCGGCCCCAGCTCGGCGATCTTGTCGAAAATCCGCCGGCGCAGGCGAAGCTGCACCATCGCCGCGGTGCGGTGGGCCATGGTGTTGCGCAGATGCTCGGCGATGCCGCGCGCCACCATCACCCCGGCCACCGCCGCCGCCGGCAGGGCCAGCGCCGCC
>CAZEQG010000246.1:0-5242 GCA_964514295.1 uncultured Alphaproteobacteria bacterium | reverse complement strand
GTCGCCGGCGAGGCCCTGACCGACCAGGTGCGGGCGGGCCGGGCGGAGATCGCCGTGGGTGAGGCAGGCGGGCCGTCCGGTGGTTACAACGTTCTCGGCGGCCCAGGCGGCCAGGGCCTCCGGCCGGCGGCTGACGGCGGCGATGCGGGCCGGCGGCACGGCCAGCGTGTCGATCAGGTGGCGGAGCACGCCCTGGCCGAGCTGGCCGGAAGCGCCGGTGACGATGAGATCGGGTGTGGACATGTGACGGGTTCCTTGCCGCAGGGTGGGCACCGGCAGCGGACGGGATCCGGCGCCGGCGCGCTGGTCTCAAAACGAGTGCAGCAGTGAATTAGAGATTGCGAGCGCCCGGCAAAAGAAGGCACTTTCGCCGCGCATGGTAACCTTGAGGGAACCGGCCATGGACAACGACATCGCGGCCTGGCACGCCGCCCGGCATCCGGGCAGAGGTGCGGCTCCCGCCGGTGACTGCCCGGTGCGCGACGTGCTGGACCGCATCGGCGACAAATGGAGCACGCTCCTGGTGCTGACCCTGGCCCTGCGCCCGCACCGCTTCGGCGAGCTGCGCCGCGCCATCCCCGACATCTCCCAGCGCATGCTGACCCAAGGCCTGCGCGAGCTGCGCCGCGACGGGCTGATCAGCCGCCAGGTCCACCCCACCTCGCCGCCCAGCGTGGAATACAGCCTGACCCCCCTCGGCCACTCCCTGCTGGAGCCGCTGCGCCACCTCGTCCGCTGGGCGGATACCCACCACCGCACCATCCGCGCCGCACGCGCGGCGTTCGGGGAGGAGGGGGAGGCCCCCGCGGACGGCCCGCCTATCCCTTGAACACGCACTCCCGGTGAAACTTGAGGAACTGGGCGTGCGGCCAGTCCTCCTGGCGCTGCGGCAGGGCAAGCAGTCGCGAAGGATCGACGAGACGGCCAGCCGCTTCGGGCAGGCGGTCCCGGGAGATGAGGAGCCGGTAGTCTTCCGAGATCGAGATGAGGCCACGGTCGAACATCCAGTGCACCGTGCCGGACAGCGCGATGCCGTTGCGCAGGCTGTCCGGTCCGTCAGCCGCTACAGGCCGGATGTGCGCCGCCTGGACCTCCGACCGTCCGCCGCCGTTTATGATCTTGAGGCCAGTGACGGCGCAGGTGTCGTTGTAGGCCGCCTTCACCGCAGTGACGAAGGCACGGTCACGGAACCGGCGCTGCGAGACCTGGGTGATCAGTGGACGCGGCACCATGGGGGTGGACGCAGCGTGCGGCCGGGCCGATGCGTCGGCACGTTTGCCGGCGCAACGGCAGCAGCTGGAGCAGGCGATGGCGTGCCGGGCGGCATTGCCGAAGCTGGTTGCGGGGTTGGCTACCCCGCCGTCCCCGCGCCATCGCCGCACACCGGCGAGCCGCGTTGATGGCGTCGCCGATCAGCGAGGGCTCGGCCTTTATGAAGGTTACTGCACCTCGGCCCGGACAGCGCCGCCTTCAGACATGTCTGCCGAATTGTCTCTGTTGGAGCGGGCGAAGGGATTCGAACCCTCGACCCCAACCTTGGCAAGGTTGTGCTCTACCCCTGAGCTACGCCCGCGCTCCGTGGCGCCACCCGGTGACGGGCGGTGCCGGCAAGGCGCGCACTATAGCGGCGGATTCGGGGATTGCAACACCGCCGTGACGGGGCTAGGCAGGCGCCGCGGCGGTGGCCGCAGCCCCTTTCCCGCAACCGCGACGGCCGCCCATGCCCCTGCCCGACCGCACCGTTCCACCGCTGACGCCCGAGGCGCTGCTGGAGAGGCTGGGGGCGCTCGGCATCGCCCATGTGCTGCACCGCCACCCGCCCCTGCGCACGGTGGAGGAGGCAAAGGCGCTGCGCGGGGCGCTGCCGGGCGGGCATGTGAAGAACCTGTTCCTGAAGGACAAGAAGGACCGCCTGGTGCTGCTGACGGTGGAGGAGGACAGCACGGTCGACCTGAAGGCGGTGCCGGCACTGCTGGGGCTGGGGCGGGTGTCCTTCGCCAGTCCCGAGCGGCTGTGGCGCCATCTCGGCATCCTGCCCGGCGCGGTATCGCCGCTGGCGCTGGCCAATGATGCCGAGGGGCTGGTCGCCCCGGTGCTGGAGCGCCGACTGCTGGACCACGCGCTCGTCAACCTGCATCCGCTCGACAACCGCCTGACGGTGGCGCTGGCGCCGTCGGGGCTGCTGCGCTTCCTGGAATCGCTCGGCCGGGCGCCGCGGCTGCTGGACCTCGCCTGAGCGCCCCCCCATATTGCCGGCAACGACCAACGGGAAATGCCATCCATGGACTACATGCTGGGCCAGGGCCCGAAGCCTGCCAACGCCGCCGGAACCGCCGGGGGCAACGCCGCGCTGATCAAGGACACCACCACCGCCAGCTTCATGGCCGATGTCATCGACGCCTCGCGCGGCGCGCCGGTGATCGTCGATTTCTGGGCCCCCTGGTGCGGCCCGTGCAAGCAGCTGCAGCCGGCCCTGGAGCGGGCGGTGACCGAGGCCCGCGGCGCCGTGCGGCTGGTCAAGCTGAACATCGACGACCATCCGGAGATCGCGCAGCAGATGCGCATCCAGTCGATCCCGGCGGTCTACGCCTTCAAGGATGGCAGGCCGGTGGACGGCTTCGTCGGCGCCCTGCCGGAAAGCCAGGTGAAGGCCTTCGTGCAGCGCCTGGCGAAGCTGGGCGGGCCGGTGGAGAACCCGATCGAGGAGGCGATCGCGGAAGCGCGCGCCATGATCGAGGAAGGCGATGGCCGCGGTGCCGGCGCGCTTTTGTCGCAGGTCCTCCAGCACGAGCCGCAGAATGTCGCGGCACTCGCCCTGCTCGCCCGGGTGCTGCTGGGCGAAGGCGACATCGAGCAGGCGAAGGCGGTGCTGGAGCGGGTGCCGGCGGCCAAGCGCGAGGAGGCCGAGGTGGCGGGCGTGCGCTCGGCCATCGAGCTGGCGGAGAAGGGTGCCGCCGCGGCACGCCGCGGGCCGGAGCTGCAGGCCCGGCTGGCCGCCAATCCCAAGGACCATGAGGCACGGCTGGAGCTGGCGAGCGCGCTTTATGCCGCCGGTGACCGGGAAGGTGCTGTCGACCAGCTCCTGGAAAGCTTCCGCCTGGACCGGAGCTGGAACGAGGAGGCGGCCCGCAAGGAGCTGGTGAAGCTGTTCGAGGCCTTCGGGCCGACCGACCCGCTGACCATCAGCGCCCGCCGCCGGCTGTCGGCCCTCATGTTCAGCTAGCACCGGCGGATCGCCCCATGTCGGCTGCCAGTTTCACCCCGGCCTTCGAGGATCTGCCCGCCGCGATCCCGATCTTCCCGCTGGAGGGGGTGCTGTTGCTGCCGCGGGGCCGGCTGCCGCTCAACATCTTCGAGCCGCGCTATCTGGAGATGACGCGGGCCGCGCTGGCGGCGCCGCAGCGGCTGATCGGCATGATCCAGCCGCGCCCGGGCAGCAGCGGCCGCGAGCCGCCGGTCTTCGAGACGGGCTGCGCCGGCCGTATCACCAGCTTTTCCGAGACCGATGACGGCCGCTACCTGATCACCCTGACCGGGGTGTGCCGCTTCACGGTGGCGCAGGAGCTGCCCGGCGTCGCCGGCTACCGCATCGTGCGGCCGGACTGGAGCCGGTTCCGCGCCGATTTCGATGCCCCCGGCGCGGTCGATTTCGACCGGCCGCGCTTCGAAGCGGCGCTGAAGCGGTACTTCACCGCGCATGGCATCCAGGCGGACTGGGAGGCGGTAACCCAGAGCCCCGAGGAAAGGCTGATCACCTCGCTGGCCATGATCTGCCCCTTCAGCCCGCTGGAAAAGCAGGCGCTGCTGGAGGCGCCGGACCTCGCCGCCCGGGCCGAGGCGATGACCGCCCTGGTCGAAATGGCGGTCGCCGAGCTGCCGGGCGGCGACGGCGCCAAGCACTGACCGGCCCCGCCGCTGACGGCTCCCCCTTGACGGCGCGGGCGGGCGCGCGGACAAGGGCGCCATCTCGACCCGCCTGGGACCCGCGCCATGTCGACCGCACCGGCCATCGATCCGAAGCTTCTTGAGATCCTCGTCTGCCCGCTGACCAAGGCGCCGCTGCGCTACGACGCGGAGCGCCAGGAACTGGTGAGCGAGCAGGCGCGACTTGCCTATCCGATCCGCGACGGCATCCCGATCATGCTGGTCGACGAGGCCCGGCCGCTCGACGGGGCGGCGGGCTGATCCCGCCAGGCATGGCCGAAGACCGCTTCTCGACCCAGTCCTGGCCGCTGGAGATCCGCCTGGTAAAGGCGGAGCGGCGGCTGGAGGTGGATTTCGACGACGGGCTGAAGGCGAGCCTGCCGGCCGAGCTGCTGCGGGTCGAAAGCCCCTCGGCGGAGGTCCAGGGCCACGCGCCGGGGGCAAAGGTGATCGTGGCCGGCCGCCGCCATGTCGGCATCATGCGGCTGGAGCCGGTCGGCAACTATGCCGTCCGCATCATCTTCGACGACCTGCACGACAGCGGCATCTACACGTGGCAGTTCCTGCACTGGCTGGCCCTGAACCAGGACGAGGTGTGGGCCCGCTACCTCGCCGCCCTCGAAGAGAAGGGGCTGTCGCGCGATCCGCCAGGGCGCGGGGTGCGGCCGCGCGATCGTGCCGGGCCGTGACGGCGGCGGCCGCTGGTGGCTGCGCCACGCGCCGGCGGCGGCCGCGCCGGGATCGTTCTGTGGTCGCATCGATCCTCCGCCCGAGCTGGGCGATGATGACGGGCTCTGCCGGCTGGCCCGCCTGCTGCCGCGCCATCTGCCGGCCTTCGCAAGCCCCCTGGCACGCAGCCGGCTGACGGCCCGGGCGCTGGGCCTGGCGCTGCCGGTGCTGGAGCCGGGGCTGATGGAGCAGGATTTCGGCAGCCTCGACGGAAGACGCTACGACAGCGTATCGAACCTGGCGGAACTATGGGCCGACCCGGTCCGCTATCGCCCGGCCGGCGGGGAGAGCTTTGCCGACCTGTGCCGGCGGGTGGCGCGGACGCTTGCCGCCCTGCCACCGGACTGTGTCATCGTCAGCCATGCCGGGCCGATCCGGGCCGCCATGGCGCTGGCGCGCGGGCTGAGCCCCGCCGAGGCGCTGGGGCTCGCCGTGCCGACGCTCTGCTGCATCCGGATCGAAGGCGGAACGGTCACCTGGGTATCGCCATCACCATGAGGGCCGCGATCTCCGCCGCCACCGCCACCGCCCCCAGGATGTCGCCGGTCTGCCCGCCGAGTCGCCGTCGCGCCCGCCAGCCGAGATAAAG
>CAZEQG010000245.1:0-5242 GCA_964514295.1 uncultured Alphaproteobacteria bacterium | reverse complement strand
GCGGCACCCGGCGCGATGCGGGGGCAGGAGTTGCTGGCGATCCGCCCCGGGGCGGCGGTGCTGGTGGTCAGCTTCGCGCCCTATTCGCGCGAGGCGGTGGTGACGGCCGAGGCCGCCATCGCCCGCGGCGCCCGGCTGCTGGCGCTGTCGGACAGCGCGCTGGCGCCGGTCCGGCAGGGGGCGGCAGTGGTGCTGCGCTTCCGCACCGATACCCCCTCCTTCTTTCCCTCGCTGGCGGCGGCCCAGGCGATGCTGGAGGCGGTGGCGGCCACCATGCTGGCGCGCGGCGGCGAGGAGATGCTGGCGCGGCTGCGCGCCAACGAGGCGGAACTGGCACGGCTCGGCGCCTATCTGCCGCGCCTGCCCGAGGGAGGACGACCGGCAAGATGACGACCCATGTGTTCCACCGCAGCCTGAAAGCTGCGCCGCCGGTGGCGGTATCGGGCGAGGGCATCCACATCACCGATGCCGAGGGGCGGCGCTACATCGATGCCTGCGGCGGTGCGGCGGTATCCTGCCTGGGCCACGGCCACCCGGCGGTGAACGCGGCGATGATCGAGCAGATCGGCCGGCTGTCCTATGCCCACACCAGCTTCTTCTCCAGCGGGCCGGCGGAGGCGCTGGCCGACCATCTGGTGGCGAACGCGCCGCCGGGCATCGGCTCGGTCTATTTCGTCTCCGGCGGCTCGGAGGCGATGGAGGCGGCGCTGAAAATGGCCCGCCAGTATTTCCTGGAGATCGGCCAGCCGGCGCGCCGCCGCTTCATCGCCCGGCGCCAGAGCTACCACGGCAACACGCTGGGGGCGCTGGCGGTCGGCGGCAACATGTGGCGGCGCGAGCCCTATGCCCCGATGCTGATGGAGGCGCATCACGTCTCGCCGTGCTTTGCCTACCGCTTCCAGGAGGCGGGCGAGAGCGCGGAGCAGTATGCCGCCCGGCTGGTGGCCGAGCTTGAGGCGGAGATCCTGCGCCTGGGGCCGGAGACGGTCTGCGCCTTCGTGGCCGAGACGGTGGGCGGGGCGACGATCGGGGCGGTGCCGCCGGTGCCCGGATATTTCAAGGGCGTGCGCGAGGTCTGCGACCGCCACGGGGTGCTGCTGATCCTGGACGAGGTGATGTGCGGCATGGGACGCACCGGCACGCTGCACGCCTGCACGCAGGAGGGCGTGTCGCCCGACCTGATGGCGGTCGCCAAGGGGCTGGGCGGCGGCTACCAGCCGATCGGCGCGGTGCTGGTGGCGGCCGGCATCCGCGATGCCATCGCCGCCGGCTCGGGCGCCTTCATGCACGGCCACACCTATCTCGGCCACCCGGTGGCCTGCGCGGCGGCGCTGGCGGTGCAGCGCACCATCGCGGCCGAGGGGCTGCTGGACAATGTCCGCGCCATGGGGGGGCTGCTGGCGCGGCGCCTCGGCGAGCGTTTCGGCAACCACCATCACGTCGGCGACGTGCGCGGGCGCGGCCTGTTCCAGGCCATCGAGCTGGTGGCCGACCGGGCGGCCCGGCAGCCCTTCGATCCGGCGCGCAGGATGAACGCCCGTGTCAAGGCCGAGGCGATGGCGCGGGGGCTGATGGTCTATCCCATGGGCGGCACCATCGATGGCCGGCTGGGCGACCATGTGCTGCTGGCCCCGCCCTATATCGCCACTGCCGCCGACATCGACGCCATCGTCGAGCGCCTGGGCGAGGCGGTGGATGCGGCGGTGGCGGCGTGATCCCGGTCACCCTCGCCAGCGCCCCCAATGGCGGCCGGCGCACGCCCGCCGATCACCCGGCAATCCCGGTGACGGCCGCGGGCCTGGCCCGCACCGCCGCCGCGGTGGTCGAGGCGGGGGCCGCCATGATGCATGTTCATGTCCGCAAGCCCGATGCCTCGCATACGCTTGATCCCGACGCCTACCGCGACGCCTTCGCGGCGATCCGGGGCGCGGTGGGGGACCGGCTGGTGCTGCAGATGACGAGCGAAGCGCTGGGCGTCTACCAGCCGGCCGAGCAGATCGCGGCGGTGCAGGCGGTCAGGCCCGAATTCGCCTCCGCCGCGGTGCGCGAGCTGGCGCCGACGGCGGCCGAGGAGCCGGCCTTTGCCGCCTTCCTGGCCTGGGCGGCGGCCAACCGGGTGGCGATCCAGTTCATCGTCTATGACGCGGCCGATTGCGCCCGCCTGGACAGCCTGCACCGGCGCGGGCTGATCCCGTGGAGCCGCATCGCGGTGCTGTTCGTGCTGGGCCGCTATTCGCCCGGCCAGCGCTCGAGCCCGGCCGACCTGATCGCCTTCCTGCCCCATGCCGGCCCGCCGGTTGCCGACTGGATGGTCTGCGCCTTCGGGCCGGACGAGGGCGCCTGCGCGGTCGCCGCCGGGGCGCTGGGCGGCGGTGCGAGGGTCGGCTTCGAGAACAACCTTCACCTGGTCGATGGCCGGCTCGCTCCCGACAATGCGGCGCTGATCGCCCAGGCCGCCACCGCGCTCGCCAGCTTCGGCCGGCGACCGATGACGGCGGCCGAGTATCGCGAACGGCTGGCGATGCTGGTATGACGCTTTCCAACAACCAACCCAAGAGGAGGGATTGACATGACCACCCTGAGATTTGGCCTGCTCGGCGCCGCGCTGGCGGCCGGGCTCGCCGGGCTGCCGGGCCTCGCCCTGGCGCAGCAGAAGTTCGTGACCATCGGCACCGGCGGCGTCACCGGCGTCTACTATGCCGCCGGCGGCGCCATCTGCCGCCTGCTGAACAAGGACCGCAAGGTCCATGGCATCCGCTGCTCGGTCGAATCGACCGGCGGCTCGGCCTACAACATCAACACCATCAAGCAGGGCGAGCTGGACTTCGGCATGGCCCAGTCCGACGTCCACTACAATGCCCTGAAGGGCGAGGGGCCGTTCAAGGATGGCGGCGCCTTCGCCGACCTGCGCTCGGTGTTCTCCGTGCATCCCGAGCCCTTCACGGTGCTGGCGCGCAAGGAGGCCGGCGTCACCAAGTTCGAGGACTTCAAGGGCAAGCGCTTCAACGTCGGCAACCCCGGCTCCGGCACCCGCCAGTCGATGGAGGTGCTGCTGGCGGCGATGGGCTGGAAGCTGTCGGACTTCTCGCTCGCTTCCGAGCTTAAGGCCGACGAGCACGGCCCGGCCCTGTGCGACAACAAGATCGACGGCTTCTTCTACGGCGTCGGCCATCCCTCGGCCAACATCCAGGACCCCACCACCACCTGCGGGGCGAAGCTGGTGCCGCTGACCGGCCCGGCGGTGGACGGGCTGGTGAAGGCCAACCCCTACTACGCCGTCGCCACCATTCCGGGCGGCCTCTACAATAACAACCCCCAGCCGACCACCACCTTCGGCGTGCTGGCGACGCTGGTGTCCTCCGCCAAGGTCGCCGACGAGACGGTCTATCAGCTCGTCAAGGCCACCTTCGAGAACTTCGACGAGTTCAAGAAGCTGCACCCGGCCTTTGCCAACCTCGACCCCAAGGCGATGGTGAAGGACGGCAATTCCGCCCCGCTGCATGCCGGCGCGGCGCGCTACTATAAGGAAAAGGGCTGGATGTAGGACGGCCGGCCGGCATCCTCGCGGGTGCTGCCATGCAGTCCTGATCGGCCGGGGGCGCCGGCAACGGCGCCCCTTCGGCTGCACTGACGAGGGGGGCGGACATGGCTGAGGCAGCGGCCAACCGGCCGGCGACGGCCGAGGAACTCGACCGGCTGGTCCAGGAATCCGATCTTGGCGGCCGCCGGCCGACCGGCGCCGTGGCAAGCGCGCTCGCCGCCGTCGCCATCGCCTGGTCGCTGTTCCAGGTGTGGTACGCCTCCCCGCTGCCCTTCGCCTTCGGGGTGTTCATCCTGAACGATACCGAGGCCCGGGCGATCCATCTGGGCTTTGCCCTGTTCCTGGCGTTCACCGCCTATCCCGCCTGGCGCCGCAGCCCGCGCCGCCATGTTCCGGCGGCGGACTGGCTGCTGGCCGCGATCGGCGCCTTTGCCGGGGCCTATCTCTACCTGTTCTATGCCAGCCTGGCGCTGCGGCCGGGCCAGCCCACGACCCAGGACCTGGTGACCGCGGCGGTCGGCCTCGCCCTCCTGCTGGAGGCGACGCGGCGCGCGCTGGGGCCGCCCATGGTGGCGGTGTCGCTGGTCTTCATCATCTTCACCTTCGCCGGCCCCTGGATGCCGGAAGTGATCCAGCACAAGGGCGCCTCGCTGTCGAAGTTCCTGCAGCACCAGTGGCTGACCACGGAAGGCGTGTTCGGCGTGGCGCTGGGCGTTTCCACCAGCTTCGTGTTCCTGTTCGTGCTGTTCGGCTCGCTGCTGGAGAAGGCTGGGGCCGGCAACTACATGATGCAGATATCGGTCGCGCTGCTCGGCCACCTGCGCGGCGGACCGGCCAAGGTGGCCGTGGTGTCATCGGCGCTGAACGGCGTGATCTCCGGCTCCTCGGTGTCCAACGTCGTCTCGGGCGGCATCTTCACCATCCCGATGATGAAGCGCACCGGGCTTTCGGGCGTGAAGGCGGGCGCCATCGAGACGGCCTCCTCGGTCAATGGCCAGATCATGCCGCCGGTGATGGGGGCGGCCGCCTTCCTGATGGTCGAATATGTCGGCATCCCCTATGCGCAGATCGTCCAGCACGCCGCCCTGCCGGCGGTGATCTCCTACATCGCGCTGTTCTACATGGTGCATCTGGAGGCGGTGAAGATCGGCAGCGAGCCGCTGCCGCGCGCCGTCGAGCGGCATTGGCGGGTGCGGCTGCTGCGCCAGGGGCTGGGCTGGTCGGGCTCGATCGCCGTGCTCTGCCTGCTCTACTACCTGATCGGCTTCATCCGCGACGGTTTCGGTGCGGCGGCCGGGCCGGCGCTGGCGGTGCTGGCGCTTGCCCTCTATGTCGTCATGGTGTGGTTCGCCGCCGGCTTTCCCGACCTTGAGCTGGACGATCCCGCGAAGCCCCTGGCCGCGGTGCCCGAGGTATGGTCCATCGCGCGCGCCGGTTTCCACTACCTGGTGCCGATCTTCGTGCTGATCTGGTGCCTGATGGTGGAGGAGCTGTCGCCCGGCCTGTCCGCCTTCTGGGGGGTGGCGACGATCATGGGCATCCTGGTCACCCAGCGCCCGCTCTACGCCCTGTTCCGCCGCCAGGACCTGCTGCCGGCGGCCCGCCAGGGGCTCGCCGATCTGCTGGCCGGGCTGGAGCTGGGCGCCCGCAACATGATCGGCATCGGCATTGCCACGGCCACGGCCGGTATCATCGTCGGCA
>CAZEQG010000244.1:0-5248 GCA_964514295.1 uncultured Alphaproteobacteria bacterium | reverse complement strand
CTTCGACAAGATCTGCTACATCGGCTGCGGCGTGACCACCGGGCTCGGCGCTGTCATCCACACCGCAAAGGTGTGGCCGGGCGCCAATGTGGCGGTGTTCGGGCTGGGCGGCATCGGGCTCAATGTCATCCAGGGCGCCCGCATGGTGGGGGCGGACCGGATCATCGGCATCGATGTGAACCCCGGCAAGCGGGCGATGGCCGAGCGCTTCGGCATGACCGATTTCATCAACCCCGACGAGATCGGCCGCGACAAGGTGGTGCAGGCGGTGGTCGACCTGACCGGCGGCGGCGCCGACTTCTCCTTCGAGTGCATCGGCAATGTCCACACCATGCGCCAGGCGCTGGAGTGCTGCCATCGCGGCTGGGGCGAATCCATCATCATCGGCGTCGCCGCGGCCGGGCAGGAGATCGCCACCCGCCCCTTCCAGCTCGTCACCGGCCGGGTGTGGAAGGGCACCGCCTTCGGTGGCGCGCGCGGGCGCACCGACGTGCCGCGCATCGTCGACTGGTACATGGAGGGCAAGATCAACATCGACGACCTGATCACCCACACCATGCCGCTCGACCAGATCAATACCGCCTTCGACCTGATGCATGAGGGCACCTCGATCCGCTCGGTGGTGGTGTATTGAGGCGCGCCGGGGCGGCGGCCGGGGCGCGGGCGGCAGGCTGATGGCGCTGGAGATCCTGGCGGAATCGCGCTGCTTCGGCGGCCGGCAGATGACGCTGCGGCACCTGTCGGCGGCGACCGGCACACCGATGCGGCTGGCCGCCTTCCTGCCGCCCCAGGCGGCGGAAGGGGCGAAGGTGCCGGTGCTGTGGTTCCTGTCCGGGCTTACCTGCACCGAGGAGAATTTCACCGTCAAGGCCGGCGCCCAGCGTGCCGCCGCGGCCCTCGGGCTCGCCCTGGTGGTGCCCGATACCAGCCCGCGTGGCGAGGGGGTGCCGGACGATCCCGATGGCGCCTATGATTTCGGGCTTGGCGCCGGATTCTATCTGGATGCGACGCGGCCGCCCTTCGACCGGCACTACCGCCTGCGCAGCTATCTGGAGCGCGAGCTGCCGGCCCTGCTGGGGGAGGCGCTGCCGCTCGACCTGGGCCGGCAGGCGATCAGCGGCCATTCCATGGGCGGCCATGGTGCGCTGACCATGGCGCTGCGCGATCCCGGCCGCTTCCGCTCGGTGTCCGCCTTCGCGCCGATCTGCTCGCCGATGCGCTGCCCCTGGGGGCGCAAGGCGCTGGCGGGCTATCTCGGCGACGATGAGGGCGCATGGCGCGCCTATGACGCGACCGCGCTGATCGCCGATGGCCAGCGGGTGGCGGAGATCCTGGTCGACCAGGGCATGGCCGACGGCTTCCTTGACAGCCAGCTCAAGCCGGCGCTGCTGGAGGAAGCCTGTGCGGCAGCCGGCATCGGGCTTACGCTGCGGCGGCAGCCGGGCTACGACCACTCCTATTTCTTCGTCGCCAGCTTCATCGAGGATCACCTGCGCTGGCACGCTGCCCGGCTCGCCTGAGGCCGGCTTGAGGCTGGGGCCGGTGACAGAAAAGGCGCCGGCCGCCATCGGCTGCCCGCGCCTTTTCCCGACCCTCCCCCCGAGAGCCTCGCGCATGAGTATGCCAAATCTGCACACCGGGCTCGACCACGCCTCCAGGGCGCGGCAACGAATCCCGGCCCCTGTGGCAAATCGGCACCGCCGGTGCCGGGCTACAACAGACCGATCTGCATAAGGGTCTGGCGCAGGCCGGCGGCGTCCCGGAACAGATGGGTGTGGAATCCCGCCGCCTCGGCCGCGGCGATGTTCCGTGGCGAATCGTCGGTGAACAGCGCCTTTGATGGATCGATATCGAAACGATCCTGGATCAGCGCGTAGATGCGCGGATCCGGCTTGATCAGCCCTTCCTCGCCGGAGACCAGGATGCCGTCGAACAGGGAGAAGACCGGGAAGCGGCGGCGGGTCAGGGCGAATTTCTCGGCCGAGAAGTTGGTCAGGGCGTAGAGACGCACCCCGCGCGCCTTCAGCGCCTCCACGATCGCCCGGCTGCCGGGGATCTCGCCGGGCACCATCTCCTCCCAGCGCTCGTCATAGGCGCGGATCAGGGCGGCCTCGGCCGGGTGGCGGGCCACCAGTTCGGCCACCGCCTCGGCGAAGCTGCGGCCGCGGTCCTGCTCCTCGTTCCAGGCCTGGGTGCAGACCTCGGCGAGGAAACGCTCCATCGCCGCGGCATCGGCGATCAGCTTGCGGTAGAGGAAGCGGGGATCCCAGTCGATGAGTACCTTGCCCACGTCGAAGACGACGGTATCGAGGGCACGCGGCGGACAAGGTGCGGCCATGATTACTCCGGGTTCCGGGCGGCTGAATTTGCCGCAGGGCGGGACTGTTGGCGGGACCGGCGCTTGGGCTATGATCGCCGGCAGCAATGCTCAGCCTCTACCACATGCCGCTGTCCCCCTTCTCGCGCAAAGTGCGCCTGGCCCTGGCCGAGAAGGATCTGGGCTTCACCCTGATCGAGGAGCGCGAGTGGGAGCGGCGCGCCGAGTTCCTCGCCCTCAACCCGGCCGGCACCGTGCCGGTGCTGGTCGATGGCGACACGGTCGTGTGCGATTCCGCGGCCATACTGGAATATCTGGAGGAGGCCTATCCCGGCCGCACGCTGATCCCCGGCAGCCCGGCGGAGCGGGCCGAGGCGCGCCGGCTCGCCGCCTGGTTCGACGGCAAGTTCCACCAGGAAGTCGGCGAGCTGCTGATCGGCGAGAAGCTGACCAAGCGCCTGGTCGGCGGCGGCCAGCCGAGCTCGGCGGCGATCCGCGCCGGCCTCGCCAACATCCGCCACCATCTTGACTATATCGCCTATCTTTCGGAGCGGCGGACCTGGCTTGCCGGCGACCATCTGTCGGTCGCCGATCTCGCCGCGGCGGCGCATCTGTCGGTCGTCGACTATATCGGCGATGTCCCCTGGGCGGCCAATGCGGACGCCAAGGAATGGTATGCGCGGATGAAGTCGCGCCCGGCCTTCCGCGCCCTGCTGGCGGAGTCGCTGCCGGGCATCCCGCCGCCTGCGTACTATGCCGATCTCGACTTCTGAGCGGTCACTTGGCATCCTCCGCACTCACCATGCGGCGGAGGGCGGCGCATTGGATACCGAAGAGGCGATGCAGGGCCTGGTGCGCCTGCATGGCGAGATCGAGGGCAAGGCAACGCTCGCAGAGCAGTTCCTGGCCTATTTTTCGCTGCTGGAGGCGGCTGGCGAACTCGACAGCGAGCTGCGCATCCGCACCGCCAAGCAGCGCAAGCACCTTGACGACCTGACCGAGACCCATCGCTTCTACAACCGCCATCAGACCAAGCTCGAGGCGCTGCGCCGCGCGCTCGCCGGCACCTACACCAATCCCGACCGCGCCTTCGACAAGCTGGACGAGCTGATGAGCGGGCTCAGCCGTGATGCCATCATCAAGATACTCGCCTTCGGCCCGCACCCGCTGGGCAAGGCGCACGGCTTCGGCTTCCTCGGCTTCCGCGACAGCCGCCGCCAGCGCGCCGAGGACAACTATGTCGAGATCATCCTGCCGGCGATGACGGCGATCGCCGACGACCACGTGGCCTACAAGAAGGTGGGCAAGACCGACTGGAACAAGCTTCTGGGCGAGGCGCAAAGCCGGCTGGCGACGCTGGAGAGCCAGCGCTCGATGCTCGATGCGATGATCGCGGAGTGGAAGCTGACCCAGATGTCCGTCGCCAAGGCCATGAAGGCCGCCGACATGGAAGGGCTCGACATCGTCAAGCGCCGCCTCGCCTCGACCATGCAGAAGATGGACGCCGGCCAGATCAAGGGCTGACCGGCCGCTAGAGCAGCGCCTTCAGGCGGTAGAGGGCATCGAGCGCTGCCCGCGGCGACATCTGGTCGGGGTCCAGCTCGCGCAGCGCCGCCAGGACCGGCGGCTCCTTTGTTTCTGGAGCGGAACGGATGGCGGCGAAGAGTGGCAGGTCCTCTGCCAGCTTTGCAAGGTCCGGGGCGGTGATGCCGATGCCGGCGCCGCGCCCGCCCTCCAGCGCCCTGAGGATCGCCTGGGCACGGTCCGTCACCGCCCGCGGCAGCCCCGCCAGGCGGGCGACATGCAGGCCGTAGGAGCGGTCGGCGGTGCCGGGCGCCACCTCGTGCAGGAAGACGATGTCGTCCTTCCACTCCTTCACCCGCATGGTGTGGCAGGCCAGCTGCGGCAGGCGCGCGGCCAGCGCCGTCAACTCGTGGTAGTGGGTGGCGAAGAGTGCCCGGCAGCGGTTGACGGCATGCAGGTGCTCCAGCGCGGCCCAGGCGATCGACAGACCGTCGAAGGTGGCCGTGCCGCGCCCCAGCTCGTCCAGGATCACCAGCGAGCGCGGGCCGGCCTGGTTCAGGATCGCCGCCGCCTCGACCATCTCCACCATGAAGGTGGAGCGGCCGCGCGCCAGGTCATCGGCCGCCCCCACCCGGCTGAACAGCCGGTCGACGACGCCGATCTCGGCCGCCGCCGCCGGCACGAAGCTGCCAGCCTGGGCCAGGATCGCGATCAGCGCGTTCTGGCGCAGGAAGGTTGACTTGCCGGCCATGTTGGGGCCGGTCACCAGCCAAAGCCGGCGTTCCCCGAGATCGATGCGGTTGGCCACGAAGCTGTCCACCATCTGCTCGACCACCGGGTGGCGCCCGTCATCGATGCGGAACTGCAACGAGCTGTCGACCTTCGGGCGGACATAGTTGCGCTCCACCGCCAGGGCGGCCAGGGCGGCGGCAAGGTCGATCTCCGCCAGCGCCCGCGCCGCCGCCGCGATCGCCGGCGCCTGGGCCATGACATCGGCGCACAGCGCCTCGAACACCGCCATCTCGACCGCCAGCGCCCGTTCCGCGGCCGAGGCCAGCAGCCGCTCCAGCTCGCCCAGCTCGACCGTGGTGAAGCGGGCGCCATTTGCCATCGTCTGGCGGTGGATGAAGGCCGGGTTCTGCAGCAGCCCGTCGGCCTGGGCGGCGGTCACTTCCACGAAGTATCCAAGCACCGCGTTGAACTTCACCTTCAGCCCGGCGATGCCCGTTTCCCTCACGTAACGATCCTGCAGGGCGGCGATCAGGCGCCGGCTGTCGTCACGTGCCTCGCGCAGATTGTCGAGCTGCGGGGAAAAGGCGGGGGCGACGAAGCCGCCATCGCGCGCCAGCAGCGGCGGGTCGGGCACCAGCGCCCGGGCCAGCTTGTCGACCAGCCCGGCGGGCGGTG
>CAZEQG010000243.1:0-5266 GCA_964514295.1 uncultured Alphaproteobacteria bacterium | reverse complement strand
AAGGTCTCCGGCGCCGCCCCGCGCCCCGGCCGCGGCGGCGGCACATAGCCATCCGGCCGCAGCAGCGGCGGCAGGGGGGCAAAGGGGTCGTCCGGATCGTCCACGGGATCGGCCATGGCGCAAATCTACAACATCTTGCGGGATGCGGCACCCCATCGCCGAGCCCTCGCATCCTCCCTTCGGATGAGCTCGGCAGGGGGATTACCTATGGAGTTTCAATTGGATTTTCGCTAATAGCCTATATCGCAGAACGCGTACCGGGGGCGGTATTGGCGCGGACCTACTCAAAACGAGAGGCCCTTGAGCTTCTTGCCATACTGGAAGAACGGGCGGCGGATGCCGATCGCTGGATCGGCGCAGTGCGCAACGGCGGCCGGAACTTCACCCTGGCCGACTACCGTCTGTTCCTCGACAAGCTTGGCGAGTTCGAGAGCTTCTCGGCGCTGGTGGAAGAGCGGCTGCTGAATCTCGAATCCGGGCCGGACATGCGCCTGGAACGCCAGCTCGCGCGGCTCAACCTGCTGATCGTGCGCGCCTCCCTGAAGGCGAGCCAGGCGTTCCTCGGCCATGTCAGGCAGCGGCGCGAGATGCCGCTGGGCAGCCACGAAATCTTCTCGAACGACCTCGACAACCTCGGCCAGATCCGCGCGCGCAGCCAGTCCAGGGGCTGGCAGGACGTGATCGATGACGACACGATGATGCTGATGGATTCGGTCGAGCAGATGCTGATCCAGCTGAAAGACCGCGCCCCAGCCCTGCCCGAGCTTGCCGGACCGGTGGTGCGCCGCAGAATCGCGCCGCTGGGGGGCGAGCGGATCGATCCACGCCGCATCCACCGCCCGCCGCACCTCGGCGGGCAGGGCGTCTTCAAGGCATAGCGGCGATCTCGCGGATCAGCTTGGCCAGCAGGGTGGTGGCAATCTTCGCCCGGCTTTCCACCGTCATCACGAAGGCCCCGGCGCCGCCGATCACATCCTGCTCGAAATGCTCGTCGAGCGGCATGCCGCGATAGCGGAAGCCGCCATAGGGGCTCATGATCACCAGGCCGTTGATGGTGATGCCGGCCGCCACCGCCTCGTCGCGCGCCTGGCGCACAGGCCTGCCGCCGTAGTGGCCGCCATCGGCAGACACGTCGATCACCTTGCGCAGCCCCTCGAAGCCGTTGGTCTCGATCAGCCGTCGCGAATGGTCGATGGCACCGCTGATCGAGTTGTAGCCCCAGGCGGCGCGCGGTGCCCGCAGCACGCGCTCGGCAAAGGCGTGGGCGCTGGCGGCATCGTGAATCACCATCCAGTCGACGATGGTATGCTGCGATTCGGCCGCGCCCCATTCCATCAGCGCCACCGCGATGCGGCCGATGGCACCGGCCTGGATGACGCGGATCACCTTGGGATCGGTGATGGCCTCGGCATAGCCCTGGCGCTGCAGCGCGAATTCTGCCTCGTCGATCGAGCCCGAACCGTCGACGGCAAAGACCAGCTCGACGTCCACCTCCTCCGCCCGCGCCGCACCGGCCGCAAGCAGCAGCAGGATGGCCAGCGCCCCGGCCAGGCGGCGCATCACGCGCCCATCCTTGCGGCCTTGATCGATTCGTCGCGGATATCCTCCGTCAGCCGGGCCTTGTAGGCGGCGAAATCCGCCCCGGTCTTCACCGTGTAGGGCCGCGGATGGGGGATCGAAATGGCAAGGTCGGACTTGATCCGCCCCGGCCTTGCGGTCATCACCAGCACGCGGTTGGCCATGTAGACGGCCTCCTCGATGTCGTGGGTGACGAACAGCACGGTCTTGCGGTCCGCCTCCCAGATCTGCAGCAGCAGCTCCTGCATCAGCGAGCGCGTCTGGTGGTCGAGCGCGCCGAAAGGCTCGTCCAGCAGCAGGATCTTCGGGTCATTGGCCAGGGCACGGGCCAGCGCGGTGCGCTGCTGCATGCCGCCCGACAGCATCTTGGGATAGTGGCCCTCGAAGCCGCCGAGCCCCACCTTGTCGACGAAATAGGCCACACGCTCGGCCACCTCCGCCGCCCGCACCCCCTTCTCGCGCAGGCCGAAGGCGATGTTGTCGCGCACCGTCAGCCAGGGGAACAGCGTGTAGGACTGGAACACCATGCCGCGGTCGGCGCCGGGCCCGGAAACCGGTTCGCCGTCCAGCAGCACCCGCCCGCCGCTCGGCCGGTCGAGCCCGGCAACGATGCGCAGCAGCGTGGATTTCCCGCAGCCCGAAGGCCCCAGTATGGCGATGAACTCGCCATCGGCGACGGCAAGCTCTATCGGCTCCAGCGCCCGCGTCCCCTCGCCCCCCTTCGGACCGGGAAAGACGCGGCTGACACCTTCGATCGAAAGCTTGCTCATCGGATGAAGTGCCATCTGAACAGCGACTGGTTCAGACGCTTGAAGAGCTGGTCGGAAATCAGCCCGATCAGCCCGATGACGACGATGCCGAAGATCATCTGCCCGGTGTCGAGGAAACGCTGGCTGTCCATGATCATGTGGCCGATGCCGCTGTCGGCGCCGATCAGCTCGGCCACGATCACATAGGTCCAGGCCCAGCCCAGCACCAGCCGCAGGGTCTCCGCGATGTGCGGCCAGGCCCCGGGAAGGATCACCCGGAGCACGATGCCGCGCCGGTCGGCGCCAAGGGTATAGGCGGCCTCCACCAGGTCGCGCCGGGTCTGGTCGACGATCACCGCCACCATCAGCACCACCTGGAAGAAGGAGCCGATGAAGATCACCGACAGCTTCTGCGCCTCGCCCACCCCCGCCCACAGGATCAGGAGCGGGATGAAGGCCGAGGCCGGCAGGTAGCGCGCGAAGCTGACGAAAGGCTCGAAGAAAGCCTCCACCGGCTTGAAGGCGCCCATCAGGATGCCGAGCGGCAGCGCGATCACGGCGGCGATGGCAAAGCCGCCGACCACCCGCCCGATGGTCACCGCGATGTCGCCGAGGAAGCCGAACTTCACGAACAGCGTGAAGCCGGCCTCCAGGGTGCGCAGCGGATCGGCCAGGAACAGCGGCTTCACGAAGCCGCCGAAGGTGGCCACCGCCCAGGCCAGCACGAACAGGACGAAAAAGGCCACGCCCAGCACCGCCCTGGCGCCGGGCGCCACCGGCCGCAGCGGCTCGAAGGAGATCATGCCCGCACCCGGCCGCCGCCAGCCCTCACTTCACGAAGCTGTCGTTCATCAGGGCCTTGAGGTCAGGCTTGGTGCGGATCACCCCCGCCTCAAGCTGGATCGCCGCGGCGGTCTCCAGGAACGGCATCATCTCCTTGGCGAAATAGGCCTGGTTGGCGGCCTTGTCCTGCCAGGCGATGAACTTGGCCGAGGCCTCGAAGGCCGGGCCGGTCATGTTCACCCTGGCGCCCATGATCTCGTAGGCCTTGGCGGGCTCGGCCTTGATCATCTCCAGGGCGGCGAAGAAGCCGTCGACCACGCCCTGCACCGCCTTCGGGTTCTTGGCGATGAAATCGGGCTGGAAGGCCACGGTGTCGACCACCACCGGATACTGCACGGTGGTGACTAGGATCTTGCCGGCCTTGGGATCGTTGCGGATGGTCGACAGATAGGGTTCATAGGTCACCGCCGCGTCGAACTGGCCAGACACGAAGGCGTTGGCCGCTGGCTGCGGCGCCAGCACCGAGATCTTCAGGTCCGACACCTTCATGCCGTTGGCCTGCAGGATCGCCGCGAGGGTGAAGTAGGGTGTGGTGCCGGCGCCATCCACCGCCACCGACTTGCCCTTCAGGTCCGCCAGCGAGTTGATGCCGGCCCTGACCGCGATGCCATCGCCGCCATTCGACTTGTCGAGCACCAGCACCTGGGTCAGCGGCACGCCGGCGGCGGTGTAGCTGACATGGGTGTCGACCGTGGTTGCGATCGCCTGCACCGCGCCCGCCGCCATGGCGAGGTGGCGCTCCTTCTGGGGGATGAACTTGGTCTCGACCTCGACCCCGTGCTTCTGGAACAGGCCGGCCTTCTCGGCCAGGGTCAGCGGGGCGAAGCCGGTCCACCCGCTCATCCCCAGCACGATCTTGGTCTGGGCGGAGGCGGGCACGGCGAAGGACACCGCCAGCACGGCGGCGAGGGTGAGCGAAAGGCGCATCGGGATACCCCTGTCTTAGAGTGGTGGCGGCCCTGCCCCGACCGCCTCGCTGGTGTGAGCATCGCAAGTCCGGGGGGTTTTTCGCAAGTGCGTGATGCTGTATGACCGGCGGATGACCTTCCGTCTCATGCTCCTTGGGCTGCTGGCCGCGCTGATCGGCAACCTCGCCTTCTGGTATGCCGGCGGCCGGCCGGTGCCACTGGCCGACGCCGCGACCGAAAAGGTTGCCTGCGCCTCCTACGCCCCCTACCGGCGCGGCGAGAGCCCGCTGCGCGGCGACTACCCGAAGCCCGAGAACATCGCCGAGGACCTCCAGGTGATCGCCGGCATGATCGGCTGCGTGCGCACCTATTCGGCGGTCGAGACGCTGGCGCTGATCCCCGATCACGCCCGCAATCACGGCATGTCGGTGATGCTGGGCGCCTGGATCAGCGGCACCGATGCCGACAACCGAAAGGAGATCGCCTCGGTCGTGGCCACCGCCAACCGTCACCCGGAGACGGTGAAGATGGTGATCGTCGGCAACGAGGTGCTGCTGCGCCGCGACCAGCCGGCTGCCCAGCTCGCCGCCTATATCCGCGAGGTCAAGCGCCAGGTCCGCCAACCGGTGACCTATGCCGATGTCTGGGAGTTCTGGCTGCAGAACAAGGAGCTGGCCAGGGAGGTGGATGTCGTCACCGTCCACCTGCTGCCCTACTGGGAGGATGAGCCGATCGGCATCGACCACGCCATCCCCCATGTCCGCGACATCTACCACAAGGTGCGCGCGGCCTTTCCGGACAAGCCGATCCTGATCGGCGAGGTCGGCTGGCCCTCGGCCGGTCGCCAGCGCCAGGGGGCGGCACCGGGGCTGGTGGCGATGGCCCGCTTCACCCGCGAGTTCCTCAGCCTGTCGGTGTCGGAAGGCTTTGACTACAACCTCGTCGAAGCCTTCGATCAGCCCTGGAAGCGGGCCAATGAGGGCACGGTCGGCGGGCAGTGGGGGCTGTTCGATGCCGAACGCCTGCCGAAGTTCAGCCTGCGCGGCGGGGTGTCGGAAAATCCGGAGTGGGCGCGCGACTTCGCCCTGTCCTCGGGCCTTGGCCTGCTGCTGCTGCTGGCGGCCGCGCGCGGGGCCGGGCCGCTGCCGGGACGCCTGGCGCTGGCCCTGCCGGTGGTGGCGGTGCTGT
>CAZEQG010000242.1:0-5268 GCA_964514295.1 uncultured Alphaproteobacteria bacterium | reverse complement strand
TGGTCAGCCGGCCGCAGCCCGACGGTACCCCCCATCTCCTGGTGCCCGACGTGCTGGCGGCGATCGAGGCCCTGGCGCGCGACGCCCGCGCCCGCTCGACCGCACGCATCGCCGCCGTCACCGGCAGTGTCGGCAAGACCGGCAGCAAGGAGGCGCTGCGCCTGGCGCTGGCCGCCTGCGGCCCCTGCTATGCCAGCCCCGGCAACCTCAACAACCAGATCGGCGCCCCCTTGAGTCTGGCCGGCATGCCGGGGGGCCTGCGCTTTGCGGTGTTCGAACTGGGCATGAACCACGCCGGCGAGATCGCCCCGCTGTCCCGCCTGGTGCGCCCGCATGTGGCGCTGATCACCAATGTGGCGCTGGTCCATGCGGGGTTCTTCTCGGGCATCGAGGCGATCGCCGATGCCAAGGCCGAGATCTTCGCGGGGCTGGAGCCCGGCGGCATCGCCGTGCTGAACCGCGCCTGCCCCCAGTTCGACCGGCTGGCCCGTGCCGCCGCCGGTTTCACGATTCTCAGCTTCGGGGCCGCCGGCGCCGAAGCCCGCATCCTGTCGGCCGATCTCGGAACGGAGGGTTCCGATGTCGTGGCCGATCTGGCCGGGCGCCGCATCGCCTACCGTATCGGCGCTCCGGGGCGCCACTGGGTCGACAACAGCCTGGGCGTGCTGCTGACCGCGCATGCCCTCGGCGCCGACCTTGAGGCGGCGGCAGCGGCCCTGGCCCAGGTGCGCGCGCCAAAAGGGCGCGGCGCGCGCACCACCATTTCCCTGGCCGGCGGCGGCGCCTTCACCCTGGTCGACGAAAGCTACAACGCCAGCCCACCGGCGGTGCGCGCAGCCCTGGCCCTGCTCGCCGCCGCTCCTGCCCGGCGCAAGCTGCTGGTGCTGGGCGACATGCTGGAGCTGGGCGCCCTGGCGGCGCGCGAGCATGAGGGGCTGGTGCCTGCGATCCTGGCCGCCGCGCCCGACCGCGTGTTCCTGATCGGGCCCGAGATGTCGCGGCTGAAGGGACTGCTGCCGGCGGCCATGGTGGCCGGCGCGTTTGCCGACAGCGCCAGCGCGGCACCGGTGATCGCCGCCCAGATGCGCGACGGCGATCTGGTGACCGTGAAGGGTTCGCTTGGCATGCGGATGGCGGCGGTGATCGCCGCCCTCAACGGCCTGTCGCTGCACCGGGCGGAGGCCTGCTAGCCATGCTCTTCAACCTCCTCGTACCGCTGTCGGCCGAGTTCAACCCGCTGAACCTGTTCCGCTACCTGACCTTCCGGTCGGGCGGGGCGGTGGTCACGTCGCTCATCATCTCCTTCCTGCTCGGACCCTCGCTGATCCGCTGGCTGAAGGCCAAGCAGGGCGAGGGCCAGCCGATCCGCAGCGACGGCCCGGAAGGCCATTTCTCCAAGAAGGGCACGCCCACCATGGGCGGCTTCCTGATCCTGATCGCGGCCGTGGCCTCGACCCTGCTCTGGGCCGACATCACCAACGCCTATGTCTGGGCGGTGCTGCTGGTGACCGTGGGCTTCGGGGCGATCGGCTTTGCCGACGACTATCTGAAGCTGACCAAGCGCAACCCCAAGGGCCTGCCGGGGCGGGTGAAGCTCGTCTGGCAGTTCGCCATCGCGCTTGCCGCCACCATCTGGATCGTGCGCCTGTCGGGGTCCACCGCGATGACGGTGCCCTTCTTCAAGACCGTGGCGATCGAGCTGTCGGTGTTCTTCTACGCCTTCGCCATCCTGGTGATGGTCGGCTCCTCCAACGCGGTGAACCTGACCGACGGGCTCGACGGCCTCGCCATCGTGCCGGTGATGATCGCCGCCTCCTGCTTTGCGCTGATCGCCTATCTGGCCGGCAACGCGATCTTCGCCAACTACCTGCAGATCACCCACGCGCCCGGCACCGGCGAGCTTGCCGTGCTGTGCAGCGCCCTGGTCGGCGCCGGGCTCGGCTTCCTGTGGTACAACGCGCCGCCGGCCAGCGTGTTCATGGGCGATACCGGCTCGCTCAGCCTGGGCGGGGCGCTCGGCGCCATTGCGGTGGCGGTGAAGCACGAGCTGGTGCTGGCGATCGTCGGCGGCCTGTTCGTGGTCGAGGCGGTCTCGGTCATCGTCCAGGTCGCGTCCTACAAGCTCACCGGCAAGCGCGTCTTCGCGATGGCGCCACTGCACCACCATTTCGAGAAAAAAGGGTGGAAGGAACCCACCATCGTGATCCGCTTCTGGATCATCGCGGTGATCCTGGCGATCGCCGGCCTGTCGACGCTGAAGCTGCGGTGAGGGGGCGATGATCGACGTCTTCCCCTTTGCCGGCTATCCGGTCGCCGTCATGGGCCTTGGCGGTTCCGGCCTGGCGACGGCGCGGGCGCTGCTGCGCTCGGGCGCAGAGCTCTATGCCTGGGACGACCAGCCGGCCCGGCGGGATGCCGCGGCGGCCGAGGGCATCCCGATCGTCGACCTTGCCGCCTTCGACTTCCGGCGCACCACCACGCTGGTGCTCTCGCCGGGCATCCCCCATCGCCACCCCAAGCCGCATCCGGTCGCCGCCCGCGCGATCGCCGCCGGCTGCGAGATCATCTGCGACGTCGAGCTGCTGGCCCGCGCCCAGCGTGATGCCGCCTATATCGGCGTCACCGGAACCAACGGCAAATCCACCACCACGGCGCTGATCGGCCATATCCTCAAAGTCACCGGGCGCGAGGTCGAGATCGGCGGCAATCTCGGCCCGCCGGCCCTCAGCCTGGAGCCGCTCGGCGCCAGCGGCACTTATGTGCTGGAGATGTCGAGCTACCAGCTCGAACGCACCTTCTCGATCACCTTCGACATTGCGGTGCTGCTGAACATCACGCCCGACCACCTCGACCGCCATGGCGGCATGGCCGGATACATCAAGGCCAAGGCGCAGATCTTCCACCGCCAGACGGCACCGCGCACGGCGGTGATCGGGGTGGATGACGTACCCTGCCGCAAGCTGTTTG
This sequence comes from uncultured Alphaproteobacteria bacterium, assembly GCA_964514295.1. Lineage (GTDB taxonomy): Bacteria > Pseudomonadota > Alphaproteobacteria > CAZEQG01 > CAZEQG01 > CAZEQG01. Next base: position 2,301 of record CAZEQG010000242.1, on the reverse strand, counting down.
AGAAACTGGCGCGCAAGGGCGAGCAGGTGGTGATCCCGGTCTCGGGCGCGCGCGCCGTCAAGGGCGGGGTCTACGCCGCCGGCGGCCTCCTTATCGACGACAGCGAGGGCGGGGCGGTGCCGGTGCTGCCGCTGGCCGATCTGGCCAGGCTGCGCGGCGCGCACAACCACCAGAACGCCGCCGCCGCCTATGCCGCGGCCAAGACCGCGGGGGTTTCCCCGCCGCAGATCGCGGCCGCCCTGCGCAGCTTCCCCGGCCTCAGGCACCGCCAGGAGCTGGTGGCCGAGATCGCGGGCGTGGCCTATGTGAACGATTCCAAGGGCACCAACGCCGATGCCGCAGAGAAGGCGCTGACCGCCTATGAGCGCATCCGCTGGATCGCCGGCGGCCGCGCCAAGGAAGGCGGCATCGCCGCGCTCGCCCGGCATTTCGGGCGGATCCGCAAGGCCTATCTGATCGGCGAGGCGGCCGAGGCCTTCGCCCGCACCCTGGGCAGCGTGCCGCACAGCCTGTGCGGCACCCTCGATCGTGCGGTGGCCGAGGCTGCGGCCGAAGCCGAGGCCGGCGACACCGTGCTGCTGTCGCCGGCCTGCGCGAGCTGGGACCAGTTCGCCAGCTTCGAGGCACGCGGCGACGCCTTCCGCCAGATGGTCGAGGCGCTTGCCGCCGGGAGGCCGGCGTGAGCATCGCCGCCCGCCTCGACAACTCCATCCTCGGCCGCTGGTGGTGGACGGTCGACCGCTGGGCGCTGGTCGGCATCGGCCTGCTGATCGCCTTCGGGGCGCTGCTGATCGTGGCGGCAAGCCCGGCGGTGGCCGAGCGCATCAACCTCGACCCGCTGTACTTCGTGCGCCGCCATTTCGTGATGCTGCCGCTGTGCCTGGCGCTGATGCTGGGGCTGTCGCTGCTGCCGCCGGTGGCGGTGCGGCGGCTGGCGCTGCTGGGGCTCATGGGTGCCATCGGGCTGCTGGTGGTGGTGCTGCTGGTCGGGGCCGAGATCAAGGGGGCGCGGCGCTGGATCAGCCTCGCCGGCGTGTCGATCCAGCCTTCCGAATTCGCCAAGCCCTTCTTCGCCGTGGTTGCGGCCGCGCTGTTCGCGGCCTGGCGCACCGAGCCGCGCTTTCCCGGCCAGGTGCTGGCCAGCCTGGTCTACGGCCTGCTGCTGGCGCTCCTGCTGCTGCAGCCCGATGTCGGGCAGGCCTTCGTGCTGTCGGCCATCTGGTTCGCGCAGTTCTTCGTCGCCGGGCTGCCGCTGGTGCTGGTGGGCATCGCCTTCGCGGCCGGGGTCGCGGGCGCCTTTGCCGCCTATTTCACCCTCGGCCACTTCCGCGCCCGGGTGGACAAGTTCCTCGATCCCGACGCCGGCGACAGCTACCAGATCGAGAAGTCGATGGAGGCGTTCCTGAACGGCGGCCTCTACGGCCGCGGCCCCGGCGAGGGCACGGTGAAGGCCTATATCCCCGACAGTCACGCCGACTTCATCTTCGCCGTCGCCGGGGAAGAGCTGGGGCTGCTGGCCTGCCTGATGATCGTGGCGCTGTTCGCCTTCGTGGTGCTGCGCAGCCTCGGCCGGCTGTTCCACGAGCAGAACCTGTTCGTGCTGCTGGCCGGCACCGGGCTGATTGTGCAGTTCGGCCTGCAGGCGGCGATCAACATGGCCTCGACCCTGCACCTGATCCCGACCAAGGGGATGACGCTGCCCTTCATCTCCTATGGCGGGTCCTCGCTGCTGGCCATGGGCATCACCACCGGCATGCTGCTGGCGCTGACCCGGCGGCGGCCGGGCGAAATCGCCCGCGTCGGCGGAGCGGCATTGTGAGCGCGCCGCTGATCGCGCTCGCCGCCGGGGGCACCGGCGGCCACCTGTTCCCGGCCAAGGCCCTGGCCGAGGCGCTGACGCGGCGCGGCCATCCGGTGGCCCTGATCACCGACCGCCGGGCCGAGGCCTTCGACCTTGCCGGGGTCGCGGTATACCGGGTACGGGCGGAGGGTGTTACGCGGCCGGGCCTGCCGGCAAAGCTGCGGGGCGCGCTGGCGCTCGGCCTCGGCGTGCTCGACAGCGTGCAGATCCTGCGCCGGCTGCGGCCGGCGGTGGTGGTGGGCTTCGGCGGCTATCCCAGCCTGCCCCCCACCCTGGCCGCCGCCTTCCTGGGCCTGCCGATCCTGCTGCACGAGCAGAACGCCGTGCTGGGCCGCGCCAACCGGCTGGTGGCGCGGTTCGCCCGGCGGATCGCCACCGCCTTCGCCCACACCCGCCACGTCGAGCCGGCCAAGGCGACGCTGGTGGGCAACCCGGTGCGC
>CAZEQG010000241.1:0-5327 GCA_964514295.1 uncultured Alphaproteobacteria bacterium | reverse complement strand
CCTCGGCGGCGATCGCCGTGCTGACCAGCAGCTTGGCGGCACGGCGCAGCAGCTTGATGGCAGCCCCGGCCTGCTGCCAGGCCGCATCCATGGCGGCCACCTCCGCCGCCACCTGCGCCAGGCTGCGGCTGACGCCGACGGCGGCCAGCGCCGCCACCTCTGCCGCCAGCATCGGATAGTCCTCGGGCGCGGGCGTGCCACCGGCAGCGATCAGCGCGCGCGCCTCCTCGATCGAGCGCTGATATTCAAGCGCCTGCCCGGAGCCGCCGGTGATGAAGCGCAGCCGCGCCGACTCGGCCGCCGTGTCGATCGCCAGGTGCAGCGCCGCCTCCAGGTCCGGGCGCCAGGCGTGCGTGGTGGTGATCACCCAGGCGCCATCGGCCTCCGCCTCCGCGACCGATGGCAGCGTCCAGAGGGGCTGCGGCGTGCCGATGGTCACCCGCGTCACCGGCAGCCAGCGCAGGCCCTTGGCCGCCGCCAAGGGTGGGGCGGCGGGCCATTCGGCCAGGCGCAGGCGGGTGCTGCCGCGGATCAGGGCGTACTCAGGCATCATCCCCTCCCTGGATCGCCTCGTAGCGGATGCGCAGCTCGTAGACGCCGACATCGGCGTCGCAGGTGTCTGCGGCGTGGCCCACCTTGCGCGCGACGCGCAGGACCAGCGTGTCGCCCGGCTGCGGGGCGGTTGCGAGCGGGATGCTGTCCTCGCCATCACTCGGCCGGATCATGTCCGGGGCCGTCAGGGCGAACAGGAAGTCCGGGCCGGTGGTGAAGGCCGGGTCGCTGGTCTGGCCCGGCCGCAGGACCGCACCTTGAACGCGGAACACCGCCCCATACGCGGTGGCGCTGGCGGCGGTCGGGCGGATGGCCGTCAGGTCGACACGCGGCGGGGTTCCGGCGTGGCTGCGGACGACCGGCAGGCGGACATGCGCCACCTCCTCGGCGGCCGCGTCGAACAGGGCCACCCGGACCGGCGCGTTGGTCTGTGCGACCGAGACCACCTCCGGCGCGTCGGTGTCGGCCAGCTCGAAGGCGCCAGCCGGCCAGACCACCGTCTGCGTCACCTGGTACGGCCCGCCGGCCACCACCCAGACGCCGTCGCCCGCGCAGATCAGGTCGGCCGTGTGGCCGGGCGGCAGCAGGATCGACTCCCGGCCGGCGATCAGGTCGCTGCCGTCGGCATCGACCGTCACCACCCCGCCGGCCTCATCGCTGGCGATCGAGACCGCCCAGCCGGCACCGGTCGCCGCGGTCGACGGAAGGGTGATCGTGAGGGCGGCGGTGGCGAGGACCAGATGGCCATTGTGGACCGAGGTCAGCGTCAGGGGGGCCGCCGTGATATCGACAGCCGCCACCCGCCAGGGCAGGCCGGGCGGCCCGGTGAGGCTCACGGTCCAGGCACTGAAGGTGCCGACGCCGACCGCCTGCACCACCAGCACATCCAGCGCGCCGGTGCCGGCGTCGTAACTTGCGACGGTGCCGATCATGCGCGCCGTCGCAGAGGCGGCGACCGCCACCGGCATGCCGGTGGCGAAGCTGCGGCCGGTCTGGACCGTCAGCGACTTTACGCCCGTGCCGATGGTCAGTTCCGTGGCCGATGTGGCCTGTGCGGCGGCCACGTTCGCGGCGGCAGCGGCCGCCAATGCGGCCTGCTGCGCCAGATCGGCGACGCCCGCGGCAGCCGTGGCGACGTCCCGCAGGGCAGGCACGAAATTCGTCCGGTGGCCGTCATTGTCGAGCCCGCCGGGGTTGACACCAGAATCGTAGCGGTTGCCGTTGTAGAAACCTTCGAGGCGCTCCAGCGCCTCGTCCCACTCGCTCATGCGACCAGCTCCTCCAACTCGACGGTGACGGACCACTCGATGCCGTCGTCGCCCGTCTGCGCCATGCGCATCCGGGGCGGGCTGCGCAGCAGGCCAGGCCAGCAGTCGCGCGACAGATCGAGCGTGGCCCGCGAATCGGGTACCAGGAACACCGGATGCACGCCGCGGCGGCGGATCATCGCGTCGTGCAGGCGGCGCGCCTCGGCCTCCGTCAGGTGCTGCCATGTGACGTTCTGCAGGCGGGCGGGGCGCATCTCCTGCGCCAGCGGCGCGCCGCCGGCCGACCGGTCCACCAGGTCGCGCCAGTCCGCCGACCGCTCGCGCGACCAGGCGAAGCCCCAGGCGGGCGACAACACGGAGCCGATCATCAGGTAGCCGAGGTCGAACCAGCCCGGCCCGGTAGGGTTGCCGAAACTGAACGACCAGGCAGCGGCCGTCGCCGCCTGGGGCAGCACATGCACCAGATGGGGCGTATAGCCGCCGATGTCGCGCGCGGTCGGCCGGCCGGACCATAGCGACGGGTGCGACCAGGGCAGATCGACTGATGCGTGCCAGGCCGGAAACGCCGGCAGATCACCGGTGTCGTACACCATCTCTCCGCCGATCTCGCCGGCATAGCCGACGGCACGCCAGGTGGCGTCCATCTCCAGCGTGTGGGCACAGATGGCGATGGCGCCGACAGGGTGTGGCCGGTCGAAGGTGGCGGTGAAGACCATCTCCGCCGGATCCTCGGTCACACAGCGCGCCGGCCGACTGCGCATGCGCGGATGAGCCAGGTGCGACACCGGAAGCACCCAGCTCTCCGGCCCGTCCAGGGCGGCGAGGTCGACCAGGTTGTCGTCGATCAGGCGGCCGATATCCATGTCAGCCCCACAGCAGCGCGGTCATCAGGCCGCGATTGGGCGTGGCCACGCTGACGCCGGCGAGGGCATAGAGCCGGTCGAGGCCCTGGGGCGGATAGATCAGGCGGATGGTCGCCCATGGCGCCAGCGCCAGGCGCGCCGGGGTCATCGTCACGGCCACGCGCAGGCTCTCGCGCGGCGCATCCAGCGCCGGCAGCAGGGCGCTGGCAAGGGCCTGCGCATCGGCGGCCTCGCGCAGGCAGGTCTCCATCTCCACCTGGCGATGACCGGCCCAGCGGGCGGCCGATGGCGCCTCCGCGACGGCGCGGCGCCAGCGCTGCTTCAGGGCGGCGGCCAGGGGCGGTTCCGTCTCGCTGACCACCCCGGCGATCTCCGCTTCCGCCAGCGGGCGGTAGTTCTCGGCGTAGAGCACGGTCAGGCGAGAGACAGGGTTGAAGGACTGCCCATCGGCGTCGAGCGACACGAAGTCATCCTCACCCCAGGTGTCATCGGCCGGCCCGGCCGGCGCCGCCAGCCGGCCCAGGCGCCAGCGGCCGAGCTGATCGGGCAACGCCCAACCGCCGAAGGATCGAGCCAGCCGGTCGATCGCATCCAGCCGCGAGGTGGGTGCCGACAGATAGAGCCCGACCTTCGCCGGGGCGGCGAAATCATCCCAGTCAGGGCTGAAGGCCGCATCCTCGCCAAGAGCCTGCTCGATCAGCCGGCGGATGATGGCGGGGGCGGTGTCGACATAACCGCCGGCCGCATCGCCCTGGAGACTGAAGGTGACGACCCCCGGCAGTGCCGCCGTCGTCATCACCAGGCCGCGACCGAGGTCGGTCGCGAAATAGCCGTCGGCGCCGGTCAGCGCGTCGAAGGCGGCGCCTGCATGATCGCCGCCATCCGCCAGCCCGGCATCCTCGCCCATGTGGCGGATTCCCAGGACCGCCTCGATCGGCCCGTCATGGAGCTGGACGACCTTGCGCGGCCCGTTGGCCCAGATGGCCGGCACGCCGGCCTCCGTCAGATCGCCAAAGGCCAGCGGCTTCGGCTGCCCCGCCAGGTCCGCCTCCAGCCCCTCATAGCCCTCGGCGCCAACATTCGTGCCAGCAAAAACGGTGGTCTGAATGTCGTCTTGAAGGGCCGCGCGGAGGTCCATCAGGTCGACCGTGACGCGGCTGGGCTGGGTCGCGGACAGCGCCCAGCGCGGCGGCGCCAGCCGGCCGGTCAGGAAGGGCTGGAAGGCGGCGAAGGCCGCGCCGGCCGGGCCCCAATAGAGGCGCGCGCGCAGCCACAGGTGGTCGCGGTAGGCGGTGATGGCGCCGTCCGCGTTGCGGATCACAAGGCTGCCTGCGCCGATCGACGGCGGGGCCGTGGCGATCTCGGCCGACACCGACCATTCATAGCCGGGCGGCTCGGCCAGGCGGTCGTCATAGACCTGGTTCGGACGGTCTGGATCGTCCGGCGGAAAAGGCGACATGGCGACATCGGACAGGTAGAGGGTGACCGGCTCATGTTCCGGGCTCTCCAGATCCAGCTCGGCCAGGAACACCATCGGCGTCATCGGCGGACCCGGAGCACAGCGTTGAGCTGCGCCAGCTCGCGACGCATGCCACGGGTCTCGCCCTCGATGCGCAGCAGGGTGCTGCCGACCTGCGCGATGCCGCCGGCCACATCCACCATATTGTCATTCAGCGCGGCCAGGACCGGCGCCTGGGCCTGCAGCGCACGGGCGATCCAGTCGCCACCGGTATCCCGGTCGGCCAGCAGGGCGCGGGTGCCGGCCGCCGAAAGCACATGGCCCGCCGGGCCAGTATAGAGCAGTTCGCCGGGGTGGATGCGGGCGACGGCGCCGGTGTCGCCGCCGGCGGCATAACCGGGGTAGCGCCGGGCATAGTCGCGGATCGCGACCATGGCCGCGGCATACTCGTGCGGATGGCCTCCCTGCCAGGCGGCGAACGCGCCGGTGCCGTCTGGCCTGACGCCGGTGAGCTGGGCCAGCAACTCGTGATAGGTGCCGCGCTGCAGGGTCAGCCCGTCGCCCAGATCCACCAGTTCGGCCAGCGCCCTGCCGCCGGCGTTCACCTGGCTGCCATAGTCTGGCCGCGTGGTCGGCGCCAGGGCGGCCGCCGAGCTGCCGGCGACGCGGATCAGCTCGCCGATCTGCGCCGATATCTGCTGCTGCGCGGAGAGCTGCTGCTGAGCCACGCCGACCAGCGTGCGCTGCGCTGCCGCCTGACTGTCATAGTCGGCCGACAGGTCGGAGAGCGCGGCTTGCACATCGGCGACGACCGCCCGATAGGCCGCCGAATTGCCGCGCCAGGCGCGCTCCATCTCGACATAGGCGCGCGCGAGTTCGGGCAGCGCCTCGACCGCGTCCTGGTCGCCGGCCCGGCCGCGCGCCAGGGCGTCCTGGTACAGCCGCAGGGCTTCGTCCCGCCGGCCGCCGAGGCTGAGCGGCGACAGGGCCTGGTCGGTCAGCAGCCCGGATGCTGCGGATTTGAGACGGGCAGCCAGACGCTCGAAGGTTGCCGCCGAGGCTTCGGCGGTGCGCGCGACCCGGGCCTGCGCCGCGGCCTGGACCTCCAGCGCCTGGACGGCCGCCAGCCTGGCCAGCATCTCGCCGTCGTAGCCGGCCGCGACCGCCTCGCGATACTCGCGCTCG
>CAZEQG010000240.1:0-5328 GCA_964514295.1 uncultured Alphaproteobacteria bacterium | reverse complement strand
TGGTGCGCGCCCTGGTGGCCGAGCGGGTGGACCCGGTGCTGTTCGCCTGGTCCTATGACTTCGTCGGCGACCTGGCCGAGACGGTGTCGCTGGTCTGGCCGCAGCGGCCGACCAACCGCGCCGCCCCCGCCCTGGGCGAGGTGGTGGCGGCGCTGCGTGCGGCCGGGCGGACCGAGGTTCCGGCCCTGCTCGCGGGTTTCCTCGACACGCTGGATGCGACCGGGCGCTGGGCGCTGCTGAAGCTGGTGACCGGTGGGCTGCGGGTGGGGGTGTCGGCGCGCCTGGCCAAGACCGCGCTGGCCGAGGGGTTCGGTAAGGATGTCGCGGCGGTCGAAGAGCTGTGGCATGTGCTCGCCCCGCCCTATGAGCCGCTGTTCGCCTGGCTGGAGGATCGCGGTCCGCCGCCGGCGATCGGCGACAGCCTGGCCTTCCGCCCGCTGATGCTGGCCCATCCGCTCGAGGATGGCGAGGCCGGCCGGATCGAGCCCGCCGCCTTCCGCGCCGAATGGAAGTGGGACGGCATCCGGGTGCAGCTTGTCGCGCGCGGCGGTGAGGCACGGCTCTATTCGCGCAGCGGCGATGACATCGGCCCGGCCTTTCCGGAGCTGGTGGCCGGCATCGGCTTCGAGGCGGTGCTGGATGGTGAGCTGATGGTGATGCGCGGCGGCGCGCCGGCCCCCTTCAACGATCTGCAGCAGCGCCTGAACCGCAAGGTGGTGACGGCCGCGATGCGGCGGGACTATCCGGCCGGCATCCGCCTCTACGACCTGCTGTTCGAAGGCGGGCAGGACCTGCGCGGCCTGCCCTTCGATGCCCGCCGGGCCCGGCTGGAGGCGTGGTTCGCGGCCCACCGCCCGGCCGCCATGGACCTGTCGCCACTGGTTGCCTTCGATTCCGTAGAGGCGCTGGCGGCGCTGCGCGCCGGTGCCAGGGATGCCGCCATCGAGGGGCTGATGCTGAAACGCGCCGACAGCCCCTACCTGGCAGGCCGGCCGAAGGGCCACTGGTTCAAGTGGAAGCGCGACCCGCTGACCGCCGACACGGTTCTGATGTATGCCCAGCGCGGCCACGGCAAGCGCTCCTCCTTCTACTCCGATTTCACCTTCGGGGCCTGGGACGGCGAGCGGCTGGTGCCGGTGGGCAAGGCCTATTTCGGCTTCACCGACGAGGAGCTGGCGGCGCTCGACCGCTGGGTGCGCCACCACACGGTGAAGAAGTTCGGCCCGGTGCGGGAGGTCGAGCCCGGGCTGGTGCTGGAGGTGGCCTTCGATTCCATCCACCCCTCCCCCCGCCACCGCAGCGGGCTTGCCATGCGCTTTCCCCGCATCCACCGCATCCGCTGGGACAAGCCCGCCGCCGAGGCCGATCCGCTCACCCGGCTGAAGGCGATGGTGGTGGGTGGCGAGACGGTTGCGTAACGTGGCCGCCCTGGCGTCGGCTGCTACCGGCCGCGATCGGTCCGCGACCATGCGCTGGACATTAGCGGCACCGTCACTTTGTCACCGCGAATGGCCCTGCCCCCTGACAACTTTGGAGGGTTATCCCACCGAAGCAAGTTTGACGGCTAATTCCATGGGTGTGTGAGCCGACTCGCACTCGTGGGCTGGTTGTGATCTTATCGCCGCATGCTGACGGCGCTCACGGATATCCATGCTGCGGAAAAGCGGATACCCACACTCCCGAAGTGGCAGCAGCGCAGCATCGATTGGTTTTACCTCGTGAGTCCGCTGGACATTGCCGGTGTCACGATTGAGGGGCTTAGATTACGGGTGACTGCTATGGTTCGACGCCCGAACGAATGCGTGACCTTCCAGCTTGAGTATACTCCGCCTCGCGGGGACCCTAAGGGTGGCGCGTTCGATCGCCTAGAATGGAGGCCAGTTTCGGCGCACACAAATAAGGGGGTCGGGCCACCAGGGCTTCGCCATGTTGTCCAATCGAGTTCTCATCACCACTCCTTTGAAGCCAACTGGAACGATGGCCAAAGCGCGAGGGTGAAGCGAGGGGAGTTGCCCATCGCTGTGCCAATCAGCCCAGACCCGGCCTCGTTCGAGGAAGCTCTTGCCTTGGCCGGAGAAAGATTTAAAATCAACAATATAGGTGTTGTTGACCGACCGCCCTGGAAGGTGCTGTTGATATGATCGCTACTGAGGAAAGGCGCGGGATTGAGCAATTTCGGCGGATTGTTGAAGAGGCGACAGGCAACCTTGTCAACGCTCAACACCGCGCGGACAGCTCCTACATTAGGACGCCCCTGCTTTATCCAAGCGGGGCAACGGTGGTGGTGCGCGTGGATGGCGGCCCCAAGCACTTTCTAGTGTCCGACTTCGGGATGGGGAGCAACGAGGCGGACATGATGGGTGGGTCTGGGGTTTTTTTTCGGCACGCAAGGGGCGTTGCGGAAGCAGCCGGCGTTGGATTTGATAATCAAGCCTTCTTTGTCGTTAACGTGACGGGATCGCAGCTCACGGGGGCGATCATGGCGGTAGCGAACTGTAGCCAAGAAGCGGTTCGGCTGACCGCGTTCCGCATGGTAGATCGGAAGATGCGCGACGATGTTGAGCAGCTATACCTTCAGCTCGTCGACCTCTTCACCCTGCAGAATGTGAAGAAAGATGCTGAAGTCATCGGCGCATCCAACTCCAAACATCACGTCTCGACCCTCGTCACTGTCGAGGGTCGGCATTCTGTCTTTGACTACGTGAGCAACCATCACAACTCGATTGCTCATGCGTCGATGAAATTTGGAGACATTGCGAGACTTGAGCGCGCTCCGGCGAGGATCGCTGTGGTTAGGAGCAAGGTTGAGATGGGGACGTTCGTCAATCTATTGGCGCAGTCCGCCAACGTGGTCGAGCGGACAGCGTCGAATGACACGTATCGCCAACTTGCGAGGGTCGCTTAGTGACCTGCCTCTCGCTATCGCGCGCCCTTCAGGAGAGGCGGTTAGATGAGTTTGTGGCCCATGAGGAGGCGCGCGGCATCGCCGCCGATCGCGCCGCCTTCGACGGGGTGATCAAGGCGGCGGTGAAACCGCCCGGCTCTAATCCCCGCTGGATGAAATCAGGGGGTCATGTCATTGCGTAAAGGGGATAATTCGCTAGCGTGTTATTTATTTCGCACGACTATATTTCTTCATAGAGACAGATAGAAAATACTTAGATTAGGGCCGCGCGCAGGCGGGCGATCAGCGTGGCCAGTGCCGCCGCCTCGTAGCGTTCGGCCGTGCCGGCGCCCCAGACCGGGCCGGGCCAGGCGGCATCGGCGGCAAACCGCGCGACGATGTGGATGTGGAGCTGGGGCGTGATGTTGCCGAGCGCGCCGACATTCAGCTTCTCCGGTGCGAACAGGCTTTCGGCGATGGCGCTGACGGTGACGATCTCCTCCAGCAGCAGGGCGCGGTCGGCCGCCGCCAGGCGGTGGATTTCCCGGGCGCCGTCGCGGCGCGGCACCAGCAGCAGCCAGGGAAAGCGCCGGTCGTCCATGAGGCGGAGCTGGCAGAGCGCCAAGTCGGCCACCAGATGGGTCGAGCGGGCGATGTTGGGGTGGAGCTGAAAATCCGTCATGCCCCCAGGTTACTCCGCCCCGCCGCACCCCATCTAGGGGGAGCGACATCCGTAAACATGGCGGGGAGCCCCATGATCGACCTCTACTACTGGCCGACGCCGAACGGCTACAAGATCACCCTGTTCCTGGAGGAGGCGGGGGTTCCCTACCGCGTCATCCCGGTCGACATCGGCAGCGGCGACCAGTTCAAGCCCGAGTTCCTGAAGATCAGCCCGAACAACAAGATGCCGGCGATCGTCGATCCCGAGGGGCCGGGCGGCAAGCCGTTCAGCCTGTTCGAATCCGGCGCCATCCTGCTCTATCTGGCCGAGAAGTACGGCAAGTTCCTGCCGGCGGACCCGGAAGGGCGCTGGCGCACCATCGAATGGCTGATGTTCCAGATGGGCGGCATCGGCCCGATGATGGGCCAGAACGGCCATTTCATCCACTACGCGCCCGAGCCGGTGCCCTATGCCAAGGCGCGCTACAACAACGAGGTGAAGCGGCTGTTCGGCGTGCTCGACCGGCGCCTCGCCGATCTCGCCTTCGTGGCCGGGCCCGACTACACCATCGCCGACATGGCGATCTTTGCCTGGGTGCGCGGGCATGAGCGCCAGGAGGTGCCGATCGCCGACTATCCCAACGTGGCGCGCTGGATCGCCGCCATCGAGGCCCGGCCGGCCACCGCCCGGGCCATCGCGGTCGGCGCCGATCTGCGCCGCACCGGGCCGATCACGCCGCAGCAGCGCGAGGTGATGTTCGGCGCCACCCAGTACCAGCGGCGTTGATCGCGACACCGGCGATCACCACCGCGCCGCCGATCAGGGTGGCGGCCGAGGGCAGCTCGCCCAGGAAGGCCGCCACCCAGATCACCGCCAGCACCGCCTCGGTCAGGCTCAGCATGCCGGTCTCCGCGGCGGTCAGCTTCGGCGCCCCGGCCAGGAACAGCAGCAGCCCGCCGGCAAGCTGAACCGTGCCCAGCAGCACCAGCCAGCCCATCGCGCCGGCGGGCGGCGACAGGTCGGCGAAGGGCAGGCAGGCCGCCATCGAGATGGCCCCGGCGACCAGGGCTGCCGGCAGCATGTCGACATGGGCCGCCCGCCGCAGCACCACGATGTTGGCGGCAAAGGCCACCGCCACCAGCAGCGCGAACAGGTCGCCGGCAAAGCCGCCGCCCGGCACGAAACCCTCGCCCACCATCATCGCCACCCCGCCGCCGGCCACCGCGAAGGCGGCCACGGTCACCGGCGACAGACGCTCGCCCAGCACCAGCCGGCCGAACAGCGCGGCAAACAGCGGCCCCAGGCTCATGAACACCACGGCACGCGCCACCAGCGTGTGCTGCAGGCTCATCAGATAGCCGATGAAGCACAGCGACAGCAGCAGCCCGCTCAGCACGCCGGCCCAGCCGATGGCGCGGATGCGCCCCAGGCTGGCGCGCCCGTCGCGGGCCATCAGGAAGGCCAGGATGGTGAGCGCCATGAACAGCGAGCGCCAGAAGGTGTTGGTCCAGGCATCGACCGCGGCCAGCCGGGTCCACAGCCCGCCCAGGCTGAAGCACAGGTTGGCGCCGAGAACGAGGAAAAGGCCGAGCAGTCGCGGTGTCATGGTGGCCGATGAAGCGCCACCGGACGCCATGGTTGCAAGCATCGCCGCCGCAACCCTGTCCCGTGGCCCGTGCAGGGCCGCCGGCGGCCGCCAGCCTTGCTTTTCCCGGGGCTCAGTGCACCAGCGACAGGCCACGGCCGCTGGCGACCGGCCGCGCCGCCGCGGCCGCCGGCG
>CAZEQG010000239.1:0-5330 GCA_964514295.1 uncultured Alphaproteobacteria bacterium | reverse complement strand
CGCAGGCCCGCCTCCACCGCCGTCAGCAGGGCGGCCCGCCGCCCGGCCTGGCCGAAGGGCCAGCCGGCAAGCGCATCGGCCATCGCGCCGACGGCATCGAGCGCCGCCCGCACATGTTGTTCGGCATCGCGACCCGCGCCGAACGACCCTGCCAGCACATCAACCAGCTTGCGCGCAGCCTGTTCCATCATCGCATGAACTCTTGGGGGGGGGGGAGCACCGGGGCGCTGGTGGGCGGTGCAAGGATTGAACTTGCGACCCCATCGGTGTGAACGATGTGCTCTACCGCTGAGCTAACCGCCCGGAGAGCGCGCAGATAGCCTCAAGGTCCGGCGGCTGTCAAGCTGCTGGATCGGGCGCGCCCACCCGCCGATGACGCGGCGGCGGCCGCTGTGCCAAGCTGCGCGGCAGGTGCAGGAATGCCGGGGGAAGCGACATGCTCAGGGTCTGGGGGCGGCGCAGCGCCTTCAACGTGCAGAAGGTGCTGTGGCTGGTGGAGGAGCTGGGGCTGGCGCATGAGCATGTGCCGGCCGGCGGTGCGGCCGGCAGGCTCTCGGATGCCGATTTCCTCGCCCTCAACCCGCATGGCCGGGTGCCGGTGATCGAGGATGACGGCGTGGTGGTGTGGGAATCCCACAACATCCTGCGCTATCTCGCCGCACGGCACCCGGGCGGCGGCTTCTGGCACCCCGACCCGGCGGTGCGCGCCAGCCGCGAGGGCTGGATGGACTGGTCGCACACCGCCCTTCAGCCGGCCTTCCTGAACGGCGTGTTCTGGGGCTACTACCGCACCCCGGAGGCCGAGCGCGACGGCCCGGCGATCGCCCGCGCCCTGGCGCGCACGGCCGAGCTGTTCGGCCTGCTGGACCGGGTGCTGGCGGCCACGCCCTATCTGGCCGGGGACAGCTTCTCGCTGGCCGACATTCCCGCCGGCACCTGCCTCTACCGCTACCACGAGCTCGACATCGAACGGCCGCGCCTGCCCAACCTTGCGGCCTGGTATGAGAGGCTGCAGGAGCGTCCCGCCTACCGCCGGCACGTGATGCTGCCGTTTGCCGAGCTGCGCGGCCGGCTGGACTACTGAGCAGCCTCAGCGATGCGCCACCACCAGCCCGGCCGCCACGGCGGCAAGCCCCGCCACCACCCCCGGGGTCAGCGGCTCGGCCAGCAGGACGGCGCCAAGGATGGTGGCGGTGACCGGGCTGAGGGCCTGGAACACCGTCACCCGGCTCGCCGTCGCGTGGCGCAGCGCCCATAGCCAGAGCGCGAAGAACACGCCGCTGCTGATGCCGATGAACAGCATCGCCGCCCATTGCCCGGCGCCCAGCCGCGGCAGTGCGGCCGGCAGCCCCTCGCCGAGCGAGGGCAGCAGCAGGACCGCGACCGAGGCCAGCATCGCCAGGGTGCCCACCGGGATCGCGTCGTAGCGCTGCATGTAGGGGCGGAACATCACCGTGGTGGTGGCCCCGCAGCAGGCCGCGGCGAAGGCCGCCGCCTCGCCGATCCAGGCCCCCTCGCCACGCGCCAGGGCCTTTTCGCCAAGTGCCAGCCCGACGCCGAGGATGGTCAGCAGCACGCCGCCCACCTTGGCCCGGCTCATTGCCTCCCGTCCCAGGGCGGCGCCAAGCAGCAGGGTCAACAGCGGGAAGGCGCTGAAGATCAGCGCCGTGCGGGCGGCGGTGACGTGCAGCAGGCTGAAGTTCAGCAGCGCGATCAGCACCCCGAACTGCAGGATGCCCAGCACGGTCAGCGCCGGCAGGTCGCGCCTGGCGATCGCCGGCCCGCCGCCGCGCAGCAGCAAGAGCGGCAGCAGGCACAGCACGCCGATGCCATAGCGCAGCAGCGCCACCGAGGCGGGGCCCAGATCGGCCATCACATAGCGCGAGGCGACCAGGGAGGCGCCGACCTGCACGCCGGTTGCCGCCGCCACCGCCACCGCCAGGGCGGCTGGCCTCACAAGTCGCGCTCCCAGGTCTCGCCGATCAGGTCCTGGCCGAAGCTGCGGTGCGGCTCCTCGGCGACCAGCCGGAAGCCGGTGCTCTCGTAGAGGCTGCGGGCGGCCAGCAGCACGTTGTTGGTCCACAAGGTGACGCGGCGGTAGCCCTTGGCGCGGGCGAAGTCCAGGCATTCACCGATCAGCCGCCGGCCGATGCCGAGCCCGCGCGCCCGGGGCTCCACATAGACCAGGCGGATCTTCGCCACCTCCGCCGAAGCCCGCACAAGGAAGGCAGAGCCGACCACGCCGCCCTCGATCTCGGCGATGAAACAGCGTTCCCGGGCGGCATCGAAGTTGTTCAGGAACGCCGCCGCCACCTCGGCCACCATCGCCTCGAAGCTGCCGTCCCAGCCGTGCTCGCGGGCGTAGAGCACGGCGTGGCGGTGGATCACCCAGCCCATGTCGCCGATCTGGTGCGTGCGCAGCCGGAAGGGCGCTCGGGTCTCCGGTGCCGCCGCCAGCAGCGTCTCGATGGTGGACATGGCGGCGACCAGGCGCTCCTGATCGGCCGCCGGCAGGCGCGACAGCAGGGTTGCGATCTCCTCGCGCGAGCCCTGGTTGAGCGGCGCGAAGGCGGCTTCGCCGGCCGCGGTCAGGCGTAGCAGGCTCTGCCGCGCGTCGTCCGGCGAGGGGCTGCGCGCGAGCAGGCCGACGCCTTCGAAGCGGCGCAGGATGCGGCTGAGATAGCCGGGATCGAGGTCGAGGTCGCGCGCCAGCTCGCTTGCCGTCGTGGCGCTGCGCTGGGCGAGCTCGAACAGCACGCGGGCTTCGGTGAGCGAGAAGGGGGAATCCGCCAGCCCTTCCCGCAGCACGCCGATTTCCTTGGTGTAGAAGCGGTTGAAGCGGCGCACCGCGGCGATGCGGGCGTCAAGGGCGATGGCGGCATCCGCTGCCGGGGTCTGGTCGGCGGGCATGGCGTGTCCCTTCCTGGTGCCGCAGGATCGCGCCCAATTGTTGACGCAGTCAAGTAATTCGGCGTGGCGGTCCCAGCAGGCCCCACAGCCGCATTCTCACCCGCGCGGGTTTCCGTTACACACTTGGCCCGAGCCGTTCCCGTCCGCCCCCGGAAGACCATCGCGCCATGGACATAGACGCCTTCTACGATGCCGAGTTTGCCGAGCATGCCGCCGTCGCGGCCGCGACCGAGAGGGCGCTGAAGGCGGAGTTTGCAAGGCTGGTGGCGGCCTGTGTCGGCAGCCTCAGGGGCGGCGGCAAGCTCATGTTCTTCGGCAATGGCGGCAGTGCTGCCGATGCCCAGCACCTGGCGACGGAGCTGACCGTGCGCTACATCGGCGACCGTGACGCCATCCCCGCCATCGCCCTGACCACCGACAGCTCGGCGCTGACCGCGATCGGCAATGATTTCGGCTTCGACCGCCTGTTCAGCCGCCAGGTCGAGGCGCTGGGCCGGCCGGGCGATGTGGCGATCGGCATCACCACCTCGGGCCGGTCGCCGAACGTCATCCTGGCCCTGGAGACGGCGCGCCGGCTGGGCATCGTGCCGGCCGCCCTGTCGGGCAAGGGCGGCGGGGCGCTGCCCGGCCTTGCCGACCCGCTGCTGATCGTGCCGTCGGCCACCACCGCGCGCATCCAGGAGATGCACATCACGCTGGGGCAGATGCTGTGCGGTGCCATCGAGAAGGAGCTGGGCCTTGCCTGAGCGCGGCGATCTGGCGGAGCTGCTGCGGCGCCTTGGCGGCACGCGGGTGCTGTGCATCGGCGACGTGATGCTGGACCGCTTCATCTACGGCGCGGTCGACCGCATCTCGCCGGAGGCGCCGATCCCGGTGCTGCGGGTGGAACGCGAGATCGCCATGCTGGGCGGCGCCGGCAACGTGGTGCGCAACCTCGCCGCCCTTGGCGTCGAAAGCTGCTTCATGACGGTGATCGGGCGCGATGCCGCCGCCGGCGAGGTGACCCGGCTGGTGGCGCGCGAGGCCACGGTCGAGCCCCATCTGCTGGTCGAGCCGCAGCGCCGCACCACCATCAAGCAGCGCTTCATCGCCGCCGGCCAGCAGCTCCTCAGGGCGGATACCGAGCAGATCGACGCGCCGCTGGAAACCACCGGGCTCGATCTCGCCACCCGGGCGGAGCACGACCTTCAGGCCAGCACCGCCGTGGTGCTGTCGGACTATGCCAAGGGCGTGCTGACTGACGCGGTGCTGGCAAAGGTGATCGGCGCCGCCCGGCGGGCCGGCCGGCCGGTGGTGGTCGACCCCAAGGGCGAGAACTACCGCCGCTATGCCGGCGCGACGGTGCTGACGCCGAACCGCCGCGAGCTGGCGGAGGCGACGCGCATGCCGGTCGATGGCGACGAGGCGATCGTCGCCGCCGCCCGCAGCCTGATCCACCGCTGCACCCTCGACGCCGTGCTGGTGACCCGCAGCCAGGACGGCATGACCGTGGTCGCCAGCGACGGCGCCGTGCATCACCTGAAGGCCGAGGCGCGCGAGGTCTACGACGTCTCCGGGGCCGGCGACACCGTGGCGGCGGTGGTGGCGGCGGCTCTCGCCGCCGGTGCCGGGCTCCTCGATGCGGCCCGGCTGGCCAACATCGCGGCCGGGGTGGTGGTGGCCAAGACCGGCACCGCCGTCGCCTATCCGGCGGAGATCCTTGAGGCGCTGCAGCATGACCGGCACCACCTCGGCGGCGGCAAGGCCTCCAGCCGCGAGGCGGCGGTGGCCCAGGCCGAGGAATGGCGGCGGCGCGGCCTGCGCGTGGGCTTCACCAATGGCTGCTTCGACCTGCTGCACCTCGGCCACATCCATCTGCTGGCCCAGGCCAAGGCGGCCTGCGACCGCCTGATCGTCGGGCTCAACAGCGACGCTTCGGTGCGCCGCCTGAAGGGCGAGAGCCGGCCGGTGAAGGACGAGAATGAGCGGGCGGCGATCATGGCGTCGCTGGAAGCGGTCGACCTGGTGACGGTGTTCGAGGAGGACACGCCGCTGGCCCTGATCGAGGCGCTGCGGCCGGACGTGCTGGTGAAGGGCGCGGACTACACGGTCGAGACCACGGTCGGCGCGCGCGAGGTGCAGTCCTGGGGCGGCAGGGTGGTGCTGGCCGATCTTGCGGCCGGCTACAGCACCACGGGCACCATCCGCCGGCTGGCCGGGTGAGCGGCGGCCCGGCCGGCGCGGTGCTGGTCAGCCATCCCGGCACCTCCTCCCTGCTCTACGAACTGGTCGCCGCGGTCGCCGCCAGCGGCCGGCCGACGCTGTTCGAGACCGGCGTGTTCCTGGCCGATGGCCACCCGCTGGGCCGGCTGGTCGGGCGCCGGCGCCGCCCCGGCCTCCGGCTCGACGATCTGCGCCTGCACCCGTTCCTGGAACTGCCC
>CAZEQG010000238.1:0-5330 GCA_964514295.1 uncultured Alphaproteobacteria bacterium | reverse complement strand
GCGACGATGGCGCGGTCGCCCAGCTCGGCGGCGAAGAGGGAGCGCAGGACGTGGCCCGGTCGCTTCTCGGGCAGCAGGATGCGCGGGCAGGACACCGGCGCCGTCACCGCGGGCGTGGTGGCGGCGAGGACGGGGCGGATGCCGCCATGCTGCCGGTCGAGAGCGGCGATCACCGCCGGCACGTCGGCCTCGCTCGGCGCCACCACCACCGGCGCGCGGGTGGCGCGGCGGATGGCGACGGCGGCCTCGTAGTCGGCGGTGACGATGACGGCGGCGCCGGGCCCGATCTGCCGACGCGGGTCGATCAGATGCATGGTGGCGTCGGCGACGGTGCCGACATCGAGGCGGCGGCCGGCGCCATTGAGCAGGCGCAGGCCCTGAAGGCGGCCGCTGGCGTCGCGGAAGGGGATCACCAGGTTGCCGGCTTCGTCGATGCGGGTATCGGCGCTGACCCGCGTCCGCTCCTTCAGCCACGGTGAGGGTGGTGCATCGCGCCAGCGGCCGGCGGCACGCCAGCGGGCGAGGATGGCGGAGATCTCCGGCGACACCCGCTTGGGCGGGGCCGGCTCGGCATCGCCCAGGACCAGGGCCAGCGCCTCCTGGTGCGCCATCAGGATAACGAAGGCGAAGGGGTCGTTGTAGGCCTCCATCATCAGGAAGGCCTTCCAGTTGCGGGCGACCTTGCCCAGCAGGGTCGGGCGCTTGCGGCCGCGCTGGGCGAGGTAGGCCCGCCACAGCGGCGCCAGGCCGGGTCGGTGCAGAAGCGGCCGGGGCTGGTAGCGGGAGACCGGCCGGGGCGCCGGGATCGGCGGCAGCCTCACTGGCGCCGGTGGCGGGGGCGGTCCATCGGTGGGGGGATTTACTGGATCAACGGGTGGCGGAGTGTGGGGCGGGGTGGCTCCGGCGGCGGTCTCACCGGCCGGCGTGGAGGCTCCAAGGGCAAGAGATTCTGCTTCCACAGGTGCGGCATCCGGTAATGCGTCGGCCGGCGCGCTGTCGGTGGGCGGGACAACCGGATCTACAGGTGGCGGGGCAGTGTCCGGCACCACGGTCGGCGACCCGTCCTCGGCCGCAGGTTCCTCCGGCACCTCAGCAAACCGCGCCGGCTGGAACCGCCCGAAGCGTGTCTCCAGGGCGCTCTTGCCGCAGGAGCGGTGCAGGGCGCTCGCTTTCATGGTCTGGCGGCCGGTGGGGTCGGTCAGCACCAGGCCGGCGCCATGCGGCTTCAGGCGAACGTCATGGCGCGCCAGCACCGCATGCACGGTCTGCCAGTCGGTTGCCTGCTTCAGCTCGGCCAGGATCTCGCTGCGGTGTTCCAGGACGTGGCGCTGGAAGCTCTGTTGCCAGGTGTTGGCCTCGAAGTCGCGGGCGCCCGGTGACAGCGTGGTCTCCGGCTTGGGATCGGACATGCCCCGGTCGACGGTGAGGCCGTAGGTCTTCTCCAGTGCCCGCGACACCGTCTCCAGCGCCTTGAAGTCGTTGTAGGGCGCATGAACCTTCAGCGTATGCGGGTGGACGCGGTTGAAGGCGACGTGGATGTGGAGGTTGTCGGTGTTGATGTGGCTGCCGGCGACGTACTGGTGTTCGGCGAATCCCAGCGCCTCGGCGTAGCGACTGACGATGTCCTGCAGGGCCTCCTTGTCCAGCTGCTCGCCCTCGCCGGGGTGGAAGCTGATCACCAGGTGATAGGTCTTGTTGAGGACATCCGGCTTCTGCTGGCGCACGGCCTCCACCTCGGCCGTGGCGGCGTCGAGGTCGGCCAGATCGGCGCCGGCGTCGCAGTTGGCGATCCAGAACTCCCCCAGCTTCTCGCCCTCCTCGCGGGCGGCGGCGATGTAGTCGGCGAGGTGGGTGAAGTCGTCGGCAACGTCGGGCGCCTTGTCGATGCGCTTGGCGATCATGCCTGCCGGCGGGGCTGGAGGGTGCGGCGCAGGTCCACCACCAGGGCCTTCAATTCGGCCTGGGTGGCGGCGATGTCGGTGGCGAGCGTCGTCACCTTGGCGGGGATCTCGGCCTCGGGCGCCTGGTCGAGCACCAGCTTCAGCAGGTTGCCGAGGCGGGCGAGGTCGGCGTTGGCGGCCATGAGGTCGCGGATGTGCTCCCAGCCGGCGGCGCGGCCGGGGTCCGGCAGGTGCTGGCCGAGGATGAGGCGGCGCAGGATCTCGGAGCGGGACAGGCGGGTCTGGGCGGCCAGGGCGTCGAGGCGGGCGCGCTCGTCGTCGCTGAGGTAGGTCTTGACCTGGTGGAGGGTGGAGGGCATCGGCCGGACCTCACATGCCGAGGTCCTGGCCCTTGCTCCTGTGGCGCTCCGGCGGCGGCAGCCCGAGGGCTTGGCGCTGGAGGGCGGTATAGACCTTCTCGGCCGCCCGGATGTTCGCCTTGCGCTGGTCGATCAGCTGCTTTTCCTCGGGGTCGAGGCGCGAGCGGTCCTGGTTCAGCAGGCGGGTGGCGTGGGACTTGAAGAACTGGCGGGCCTCGTCGTGGGGGACGCCGGCGGCGTTGCCCTTGGGCAGGCGGTTCTTCGGCAGGCTGTAGGTTTCGTCGATGGCCTTGTAGGCCGCCGGGTCTCGCACCAGCTGGACATGCCGCTCGGCGGAGCCGAGTTCGGCGAGGGCGGCCACCAGACTGTCGGCCATGCCCTTGCTGTTGGCGTGGCGGTCGAGGTCATTGCGGAGGAACACACCTTCGACTGCAAGAATCAAGTCAAGGTCGCCACTCTTACCGACCGCCTTCACCTGATTGAGCAGGTCCGCGCGGGTCTCCTGAAGCCGAAGAGCCGGAGGGGTCCGGCTTCGCTCCAGCATGAAGCCTTCTTCGCGAAGAAGGAGGCCGTCAAATATCGCGATCCAACCAGTCTTTTCCATAAGCCTTCTCCGCAGTGTCCGTTCTCAGTCCCTTGGCGCGAATCCAGTCCGCACCATTCCGCTTCTTAGCCGACAGCAGGGCATGGGCGGGCAATTCCGCCAGGGCCAGCCAAGCCCATTCCGCTTCACGATCGCCGGCAGCAGCTGCCGCTTGTGATTCGGCCAGGATGGCGCAGTTCTCGCTCATGCCGGCCTTCTCGGCCTCGGTCAGGTAGCTCTTCGGCATGGTGGGTCTCCCATGGGTGTGGTGGTCCTTCTGGTGATGATTTTAGAGGCGGTGGAGCGGGGCCGCCAGTGTCGCGGCGTCGTCTGATCCGAGGGCGGCGTCATGGCATGACCCAGGACAAGTCATGATCCATGGCGATTGTATTCCACCACGCCGTTGAAAGCGGATCGAAAGCGCCTTGGGATTGTGCGAGCCATAGGCATTGAAGGACGGTCGGAAGATCGAGGGGAAGGGTGCCGCCCTGCTCCAGCCGCGCGATGAAATAGGCATGGATGCCATGGTGGGGGCAGGTGTCCTCCACCAGCGCCTCGACGGTGGCCGGGTTGGCGAGGACGGAGGCTTGGTCAAGGGGGGTGGCTTCTCCGGGAATGCCCGTGGGGAGCGAGCCCCAGCCGGCTGGAACCGGCGGCACGATGCCGGCATCGCTGGCGACGCGGATACAGCGGATCACTTCCGCTGTATCCAGGGCAAAGCGCGTCTCTCCGGCCTGAAGGGCGAAGATAGGCAGGGACCGGGAGGTGGCCGGGTCTTTGTCGTCCATGGATGTCGCTCCCTACGAAGCCTTCGAGATGTGGGGGCTCACCTTCGGTGCCGCCTTGGGGCCGGCCTGAAGCACCCGCCGCTCCAGCAGCCGCAGCAGGGTGCTGTCGCCGGCCGGCGGCGGCGGGGTGGTGGTGAGGTCGAGGGCGCCGAGGCCGGACAGGCCGAAGGTCAGGCCGCCGGCGTCGGGGTGGAAGGTGGTGACGATGTCGTGCTCGATCAGCAGCGCCTGCGCCGGCAGGGTCCAGGTGATCAGCACCGACAGTTCCATCAGCGGCGCCGCCGGCAGGCGCACCTGAAGGCAGCCGTCGTCATCGTCGGGGCCATGGGCGACCAGCTGGTCGCCGTCGCGGCGCACCGTCAGCGCCGGCATGGGGATCTCGGTCAGGCCGATGCGGCCGGCGCCGAGGATCGCGACATGGCAGCCGGGCGCCCCGGTGTCGGCAGCCCACACCGGCAGGCGCAGGCGGGGCCGCAAGGGGAAGGAGGGGGAAAGCGTCATGCCGACACCTCCCCGGTTCGCGGGGCCGCCCAGTGGGCTCGAAGCTGCCTGTCGGCCATGTCGCTTACGGCGGACATGGTGCCGTTTCGTACATGGCTGGCCAATGGTGGTTCAAGGCCGGCGCCTACCTGCTGGCATTCGTGGCGATAGTGTGGCTCCTGGTATTGGTCCGTCGTCATGCTCCGCCCTCCGACAGTCTCGCTGTGCGGAGCACCCAATCGGCGACATCGCTGCCAGCGGAGGCGACCCCGACATAGAAACCGAGCGCCAAAGGCACGGTCGGTGGAATATCGGGTAGCGTCGCCAATATCGAGGCGATGAGCGATACTGCCAGGCGAGACTGGATGAGCATCGCCACGACGTGGCGTCCCTCGGAGTCAAGCAGCAAAGCTTCCACGGCATCGGGCTCGTCGTGCTTGCCGGTCAAGGCGCGCAGGCGTCGGTGGACGGACAAGGACAGAAGGGTCAGGCTGCCGTAACCGAGGTATCCTGCCATCATGGCCGCCAGGAGCATGAAGAAGCTGACCGCCGGCGCGGTGAATGGCAACACGGTCGCGAGACATATCGTCGCTACGCTGAAGGCGGCCGGAATGGTGAGGCATAGGGCGCTCAGGACGAGGGGTTTGGACGTATGATCGAATGGCTGGGTGGGGTATGGACAGTGCTTGAGGGGAACTCCGTGCCAACGGAGTACATCATGGCGGCGAGTATCGCGGCCCTTCTTGGGACCGCTTGGTATGTCTCCGGCCAGAGATGGTTCAAGGCCGGTGCCTACGCGATGGCATTTATTTTGGTAGTCCTGACTCTGCTTTTCGCCATCGCGTCCTACATCGCACCATAATTCGGCAGGCCCCGGGTTCTCGGGAGTGGCGGTGTTGATCGTCTTCATGGGAACGGTTTCCTGATATAGGAGAAGATGCCGGCCGGGACCGCAGTCCCGGCCGGCGGGAGGATCACATCGCCATGCCGGCGGCACGGGCGCGGGGCTTGTGGCGGCGCAGCTCCTGGCGCGGCGGCTCCTTCTCTTGCTCTTCGGCCTGCTCCTGCTTCACGGCCGGCTTCAGCGGTGGACGGGCCAGCGCCGCGTCGACCACCTGCTGGATGACGGCATGCGCCGCGTCCGCGCCCCGCTCGGCCACCAGGTCGTTGAAGTCGGTGCGGCCCTTGGCCTTCTCGGCCTCGGTGAGCGGCGGGCGGA
>CAZEQG010000237.1:0-5357 GCA_964514295.1 uncultured Alphaproteobacteria bacterium | reverse complement strand
CGGCGGGGCCGACCTGCGCGAGGGCGGCGGCCAGCGCGCCCTCGGCAAGCGCAAGCGCGCCCGGCTGGAGCGTGCGCCCGGCGCCGGCTGACCAGCCTCAGAAGGTCGGCGCCAGGCTGCCGTCCTGCCTGGAGTTGATGGCCATCACGGCGATATAGGCAAGATAGAAGGCGGGCAGCACGATGAGCCCGACGCGGTCGAGCAGGGCGACGAGCTGCGGCCGGACCTCGCGCACGTGCAGCCGCCAGCTCGCCACCGCCAGGATCAGCGACAGCAGGATCACGGACATGCTGAGGAAGTTCACCTTGTCGGCCAGGGTGATCGTGTCGGTGTCGGGAAGCTGGGAGGAGATCACGTAGTTCGTCGCCACCACCGCGAACAGCGCGCCGACGCCAAGCCCGAGCCGGCCGTCGATGTTGTCCGGGCCAAGGGCGAAGGCCACGGCGACCACCAGCGTCGACAGGAACATGGTGGCAAACAGCTTGAAGAAATACGCCGCGTCCGGCCTGTATATCTGGACATAGTGGAGATAGCGCGAGTATGTCGTCTCCGTTCCCGGCGCCAGGTTGGGATCGCCGAAGTTCGTGTCGTAGGTGTAGGTGGCGATGACGCCGGCCTGATCGCCCAGCTTGTAGCCGGGCAACCAGATGGTCTTGCGGACCGCCACGTTTTCCTTGTCGACGACATAGATCATCTCGGTGTTGTCGGCGTCGCGGTCCTCGATCATGATCGGGATCACCTGCCGGTCGAGCGAAAAGCTGTCCATGTCCCAGGGCACCGACAGGGCCGCCCTGACCCTCGCATAGGCGTAGTTCACGTCGCCGATCTTGCGCACGTCCTGGACGTTGCTTTCGGCGACCTCGCCATTCACCAGCTCGAAGGATTCGTGCGGCGCAAGGTCGTCGCCCTTCCAGCGGAACCAGATGTAGAAGTCGACGGTGACCTTGTTGGTCCGGAAATTGATCTCGGTGATGTTCTGGATGTAGCTGCCGACCGTCACCACGACCGGCCCCTCCGCCACCTCCGGCTTCTCCTGCTCGGCCGCCGCCGGCGCTTCGTCAGGCTTTGCCGCCTCCTGCGCCGCCGCGGCCCAGGACAGGAACACCAGGCCCGCCAGGCCGAGCAGGATCTTGCGCATCTACGTAGCCCCCCGTATGCGGGCAAGCTAGCAGGATTGATGGGCGGCCCGCCAGCAATCAGCGGTGCCACGGCATGGCCTGCCACCACTGGGCAGCGCTAACGCGCGGCCGCGGCCAGGCGTCAGCCCGCGGCCACCGCCCTGAACACCGCGTTGAAGCCCCGCACGGCGGCCGCCGGACCATCCGGGTGGCTCCACACGCCGCCGACCACGGCCAGGAAATCGGCCCCGGCCTCCACCAGCGGCCGGCAGTTGGCAACCGTGATGCCGCCGATCGCCACCACCGGCACGGTCATGATCTCGGCCCACCAGGCCAGCAGCTCGGGCGTGGCACGGGCCGGCGCCTGCTTGGTGGCGGTGGGGAAGAAGGCGCCGAAGGCCACATAGTCCGCCCCCGCCTCCGCCGCCTCCATGGCGAGGTGCCGGCTGTCATGGCAGGTCACGCCGATGGTGGCGTCCGCCCCCAGCAGGCGCCGGGCCTCGGCATAGGACATGTCCTGCTGGCCGACATGCACGCCGTCGCAGCCGGTCTCGCGGGCAAGGTCAGGCCGGTCGTTCATGATCAGCGCCACGTCATGGGCGTGGGCGAGCGGGCGCAGCACCTCGGCGGCCCGGCGCTGCGCGTCGTCATCGGCCCCCTTCAGGCGGAGCTGCAGGCAGGCCACATCGCCCGCCCCCAGCGCCGCCTTCAGGCTCTCGGCGAAAGCCCGCGGCTCGAAGGCCGGTGGGGTGACGAGATAGAGGCGGCAGGGGGTCAGGCGTTGTCCTTGTAGATGCGGATGATCTGGTCGAGCATCGCAAGCGCTTCCTCGCGCGGGCGCTGGAAGGTGTTGCGGCCGATGATCGAGCCAGTGCCGCCGCCATCGCGGATGCCGCGGATCTCGTTGTAGAGCCCGTCCAGGTCCTTGGCCTCGCCGCCGGAGAACACCACCAGCCGCTTGCCGTTGAAGCAGCTCTGCACGACGTTCGCCACCCGCTCGGCGAGGGTTGCGATGGGGATCTTCTGGCCCTCGTAGACCTTCTTGGCGGCGTCCAGCTCAAGGGCCGCCGTCGGCGGCTTCACCTTGATGATGTGGGCGCCCAGCAGCGCCGCCATGTGCGCGGCATAGGCGCAGATGTCGACCGCCGTCTCGCCCGCCTTCGACAGGTTGCCGCCGCGCGGATAGGACCAGACCACGGTGGCGAGCCCGACGGCCTTGGCCTCCTCGGCCATCTCGCGGATCTCCTCCATCATGTCGAAGGCCATGTCGGAGCCGGGATAGATGGTGAAGCCGATGGCCGAACAGCCCAGCCGCAGCGCATCGGACACGCTGGCGGTGACGGCCTGGTTCGCCGCCTCCTTGTCGCGCGACAGCGAGTTCGAGGAGTTGACCTTGAGGATGGTGGGGATCTGGCCGGCGAAGCTGTCGGCGCCAGCCTCGATCATGCCGAGCGGGGCGGCATAGGCCGAAAGCCCGGCATCGATCGCGAGCTGGAAGTGGTAGTGCGGGTCGTAGGCCGCCGGGTTGGGCGCAAAGCTGCGCGCCGGGCCATGCTCGAAGCCCTGGTCGACGGGCAGGATCACCAGCTTGCCGGTGCCGCCAAGCCGGCCCTGCATCAGGATGCGGGCAAGATTGGCCTTGGTGCCGGGATTGTCGCTCTCATACCAGGACAGGATGCGCTTCACGCGCGGCGTCATCTTCATGGGCGGGGGTTCCTCCGGAAATCCGCGCGGTCGATACACCAAGGATGCACGGAATTCAACGCGGGCGCTCGCCCTCGCCGGCAGGGCCGTGCGGCCAGCGTCCGGACAGGAACAGCCGGCAGGCCGCGGCCGGGTCGCGCACCCGGGCAAGGTCAAGGAAGCCCGGCAGATCCCGCCACAGCGCCACCCCGGCCTGGGCGCAGATGTCGGCGACGGCCGGATTGCCGCCGGTGTAGCGCACCGCCTTCAGCCCCGCCCGCACCGATTCCAGCACCGACCCGGGCCTGTCGCCGCAATCGAGGATGCCGGCCGCCCCGGCCAGGTCCAGCAGTTCCCGCCAGAACAGCGGACCGAGGCGGGTCGCACCGTCTTCAGGGCTCAGCAGCAGCAGCGGCGCAGCCTCGGCGGCCGCCACCGCCGCCAGCGCATGGTCGAGGTGGTGGACGCGGATCAGAGCCGGCCGAGCAGCGCCGCCGTGTCCAGCATGCGGTTCGAGAATCCCCATTCGTTGTCGTACCAGCTCATCACCCGGACCAGGCGCTTGTCGATCACCTTGGTCTGCGGCAGGTCGAAGGTCGAGCTGTGCGGGTTGTGGTTGAAATCCACCGAGACCAGCGGCTCGTCGGAGGTTGCCAGGATGCCCTTCAGCTCGCCTCCGGCGGCGGCGGCGATGGCGGCATTCACCTCGGCCTCGCTGGTATCGCGGGCGGCGATGAACTTGAAGTCGATGACGCTGACATTGGCCGTCGGCACGCGGATCGAGGTGCCGTCGAGCTTGCCCGCCAGCTCCGGCAGCACCAGCCCCACCGCCTTCGCCGCCCCGGTCGAGGTCGGGATCATCGACAAGGCGGCAGCACGCGCCCGGTGCAGGTCGGAATGCAGGGTGTCGACCGTGTTCTGGTCGCCGGTATAGGCGTGGATCGTGGTCATGAAGCCCGAGGAGATGCCGATCGCCTTGTGCAGCACATAGGCCACCGGCGCCAGGCAGTTGGTGGTGCAGGAGGCGTTGGAGACCACCGTGTGCTCAGGCTTCAGCGCGCCATGGTTGACGCCGTAGACGACGGTGAGGTCGGCGCCGGTCGCCGGCGCCGAGATCAGCACCTTGCGCGCGCCCGCCTTCAGATGCGCCTCGGCATCGGCCTTCTTGGTGAAGCGACCGGTGCATTCCAGCACCACATCGACCTGATGCGCCGCCCAGGGCAGCTTCGCCGGGTCGCGCTCGGCCGACACCTTCACCGGCCCGCTGCCGGCATCGAACCAGTCATCGCCGGTGGTAATCGCCTTGGGGAAGCGGCCATGCACCGAATCCCACTTCAGCAGATGGGCGTTGGCCGCAACCGAACCGAGATCGTTGATCGCCACCACCGAAAGGTCCGTGCGGCCGCTCTCCGCGAGCGCGCGGAACACCAGCCGGCCGATGCGCCCGAAGCCGTTGATCGCCACCCGTGTCGTCATGGTTCCGAGATTCCTTCCCTAGATGATTTCCCTTGCCGCCGCGGCCACCGCCTCGGCGGTGATGCCGAAATGCCGGTAGAGCGCCTGATAGGGCCCGGAGGCGCCGAAGCCCGCCATGCCGATGAAGCGGCCGCGCTCGCCCAGGATGGCCTCCCAGCCCTGCGCCACCGCCGCCTCAACCGCCACCCGCGCGCCGCCCGGCGGCAGTACGGCATCACGGTAGCCGGCCGGCTGGGCGCGGAACAGCTCGACCGAGGGCATCGACACCACATTGGCGGCGATGCCCTGCTGGGCCAGCAGCTCGCGCGCGGCCACCGCCAGCGACACCTCGGAGCCGGTGGCGACCAGGCTGACCGCCGCCCCCGGGCCGCCGAGCGCGACATAGCCGCCGCGCGCGCTGAGATTGTCCTCGCTGTGCAGGCGGCGCAGCGCCGGCAGGTTCTGCCGGGTCAGCGCCAGCACCGACGGCCCCTTGGCCGCCAGCGCGATCTGCCAGCATTCGGCCGTCTCCACCGCATCGGCCGGGCGCAGCACCAGAAGGCCCGGAATGGCGCGCAGGGCGGCCAGATGCTCCACCGGCTGGTGGGTCGGCCCATCCTCGCCGAGGCCGATCGAATCATGCGTCATCACATAGATGACGCGCAGCCCCATCAGCGCCGACAGCCGGATCGATGGCCGGCAATAGTCGGTGAACACCAGGAAGGTGCCGCCGAACGGGATCAGCCCGCCATGCAGCGCGATGCCATTCATCGCCGCCGCCATGCCATGCTCGCGCACGCCATAATGGATGTAGCGGCCGGCAAAATCGTCGCGCGTCACCGCCGCCATGCCGGCGCCCTTGGTGTTGTTGGAGCCGGTGAGATCGGCCGAGCCGCCCACCAGTTCGGGCAGCAGCGGGGCCAGCGCGTCGATCGCGCGCTGGGAGGCGATGCGGGTGGCGATCGACGGTGCCTCCGTCGCCAGCCCCAGCTTGTAGGCGTTCATCGCCTCGTCGAGACCGGCCGGCAGCATCCCGGCGGCGGTGCGCTCGAACTCGGCGCGGGCCGGGCTGGCGGCGAGCCGGTCCCGCCAGGCCAGGCG
>CAZEQG010000236.1:0-5393 GCA_964514295.1 uncultured Alphaproteobacteria bacterium | reverse complement strand
CCGGCACCACCATCGCCACCACCACCAGGCCGCAGGCGACGAAGGCCGCCATGGCCAGCGCCACCGCCGCCGGGCGCGGCAGGCCCCGGCGCGCCAGCCCGTCGACCAGCGGCGCCAGGCCATAGGCGATCGCCATCCCGAGGGCAAAGGGCAGCAGCACCGGCCGCAGCAGCCACAACAGCAGCGCCGCCCCCGCGATGATCAGCAGGAAGGCGGTGCTGCGGCTCATCCCATCCGGTCCAGGAGGGCGGCCGTGTGACGGGCGATCACGCCTTCCTCGTCGCACGCCACGGTCAGCACCGGGAAGCTGCCGAGGAAGCCAAGGGCGGCCGCCACCTGCTCGCGCACGGGCGCGGCGTTCTCGCCGATGCCGCCGGTGAAGACCAGCGCATCGAGCCCGCCGATCACCGCCGCCATGGCCGCCGCCTGCTTGGCCACCGCCCGCACGAAATAGGCGATGGCGAAGGCCGCTTCCGGCCGGTCGCTGGCCAGCAGCACCCGCATGTCGCCGCTGAGGCCGGACAGCCCCAGCAGGCCCGACTGCCGGTACAGCATCGCCTCCACCGCATCGGCCGGCCAGCCCTGGCGCCACAGATGGAGCACCAGCCCGGGGTCGATCTGGCCGCAGCGGGTGGCCATCGGCAGGCCGTCGAGGGCGGTGAAGCCCATGGTGCTGTCCCGCGAGCGCCCGCCCGCCACGGCGCACAGGCTGCAGCCGGCGCCGAGATGGGCGATCACCAGCCGCCCATCGGCCAGATCGGGCCGGTCGCGGCGCAGCGCGGCGACCACCGATTCGTAGGACAGGCCATGGAAGCCGTAGCGGCGCAGCCCGGCGACGTGCAGTTCGACCGGGATCGCCCAGCGCTCGGCGACGGCGTCGTGGCCGCGATGAAAGGCGGTATCGAAACAGGCGATCTGCGGCACCCCCGGCCACAGCGCGGCAGCGGCCGAGAGCCCGGCCAGATTGTGCGGCTGGTGCAGCGGCGCCAGCGGCACCAGCGCCTCCAGCGCCGCCCGCACCGTGGCATCGACCAGCAGCGGCGCGGCGAAGTCCTTGCCGCCATGGACCACCCGGTGGCCGACGGCATCAGGCGGGGCGCCGCCCAGCCGGTCCAGCACCTGGCGCAGCACCGCCTCGCCCGTACCCTCCAGGGTCGCGCCCGAAACCCGCTCGCCTCCGGCGAACAACGCATATTTCAGCGTCGAGGAGCCGGCGTTCAGGACCAGGATGCGCCTCATGCCGGCCGCGCCAGCAGCGCCGCCACGGCCGAGGAGGCAAGCCTGGTGGCGGCATCGTCGGCCCGGCTGGTCAGGATCACCGGCACCCGGGCGCCCATCACGATGCCGGCCGATTCGGCCCCGGCCAGCAGGCTGAGCTGCTTGGCCAGCATGTTGCCGGCCTCAAGGTCCGGCACCAGCAGGATGTCGGCATCGCCGGCGACCGGCGACACGATGCCCTTGATCGCCACCGCCTTCATGCTGACCGCATTGTCGAAGGCGAGCGGCCCATCGAGCAGTCCGCCGGCGATCTGCCCGCGATCGGCCATCTTGCAGAGGGCGGCGGCATCGATGGTCGAGGGGATCCGGGCGTCCACCGTCTCCACCGCCGAGAGGATCGCGACCTTGGGCAGGTCCACCCCGAGCGCCCGGGCAAGATCGATCGCGTTGCGGCAGATGTCGGCCTTCTCGGCGAGGCCGGGATTGATGTTGATGGCGGCATCGGTGATGAACAGCAGCTTCGGATAGGTCGCAACCGCCATCACGAACACATGGCTGATCCGCCTTGCGGTGCGCAGCCCGGTGTCGCGGGCGGTCACCTCGGCCATCAGCTCGTCGGTGTGCAGGCTGCCCTTCATCAGCGCCGCCCCCTTGCCGGCGCGGACCAGGGCAACGGCCTTGGCCGCCGAATCATGGCTGTGCGCGGACTCTACCAGCGGCCAGCGCCGCGCCCAGTCCGGCAGCCGGGCGGGCGGCGCCACCAGGATGGGGGCGATCAGCCCGGCCTCGGCGGCGACGGCCACCCCCTCGATGCTCACCTCGTCGCAGGGATGCGCCACCACCGTCGGCACCGGCACGCCGCCGGCCCGCGCCCGCTCCACCAGCTCCCGCAGCAGCGGGCTCGCCGGCAGCGGCAGGCTCACACCACCCCCCTGGCCCTGAGGTCGGCGACAGCCTCGGCGCCGAGCCCGATCTCGCCCAGATACTGGGCCGTGTGCTCGCCCAGGGCCGGGGCCGGGGTGCGGATCGACCCCGGGGTCGCCGACAGGCGCGGGGTGACGCCATGCATCGGCAGTGAGCCCGCCTCCTCATCGGGAACGTCGACGATGATCGCGCGCTCCTTGATGAAGGGGTGGTCCATCAGGTCGGCGATGTCGCAGATCGGCCCCACGGTCACCCCCGCCGCCTCGAAGGCGGCGAGATTCTCGGCCTGGGTGCGGGCGGCGATCCAGCCGCCGACGATCTCGTCCAGCGCCTCGATATTGGCCACCCGGTCGGTATTGGTGCGGAAGCGCGGATCATCGATCAGCTCGGGCATGCCGATGGTGTGGAACAGCCGCTCGACCATCGCCTGCATCGAGGCCGACAGCGCCACATAGCCGCCATCGGCGGTGGGGTAGACGTTGCGCGGGGCGGTGACCAGGGTGCGGCTGCCGACCCGCGGATAGACCTCGCCCGACAGCGCGTAGTTGGCGGCATGCGGGCCGAGGATGGAGAAGATCGGATCGAACAGCGGCAGGTCGATGACCTGGCCCGGCGCCTGCCCCCGCTCGCGCGCACGCACCGCCACAACGGCGGCAAACGCGCCATAGATGCCGGCGATCATGTCGGCCAACGCCAGGGGCGGCAGCACCGGCGGCCGGTCGGGAAAGCCGTTCATCGCCGCAAAGCCGGACATCGATTCCACCAGCGTGCCGAAGCCCGGCTTGTGGCGGAACGGCCCGTCCTGGCCCCAGCCCGACACCCGCAGCATTACCAGCCCCGGATTGGCGGCCAGCAGCTCGGCCGGGCCCAGCCCCATCTTCTCCATGGTGCCGGGCTTGAAATTCTCGACCAGCACATCGGCGGTGGCGGCAAGCCGGCCGAGCAGCGCCCGCCCCTCGTCGCTGCGCAGGTCGAGCGTCACCGACTTCTTGTTGCGGGCGTAGACCTTCCAGTAGGTGGAAATGCCCTTCACCTTCCAGGCGCGCAGGTCGTCGCCACCCTTCGGCGGCTCGATCTTCACAACCTCGGCGCCGAAATCGGCCAGCAGATGGGTTACCATGTTGCCGGCGACCAGGCGCGAAAGGTCCAGCACACGCAGGCCGGAAAGGGGAGCAGCAGCGGCGTCGGTCATGCAGTTCCTCGCGGCGTCGCAAAACAAACGTCGATTAGCATGCTCGCACCCCCGCCGCCACGATCGCCGCACCACACCAGGCCGATGACGACACTCACCCTGCCCGCCACCGCCGCCGCCTTCGCCCCGCTCGACGCCTGGCTCGACGCCGCCGCCACGGCGATGGACGGCGCCACCGCCTTCCGCCTGCGCCTGGTGGCGCATGAGGCGGTGGGTAACGTGGTGATGCATGCCGGTGCGACCGGGCTGACGCTGCGGCTGGAGGCGGGGCCGGTGCTCACGGTCGAGGATGATGGCGTGCCCTTCGATCCCAGCGCCTATCAGCCGCCACCACCGGCGGCCGATCTGGAAACGGCGGCGCTTGGCGGGCGCGGCATCCTGCTGATGCGCGCCAATGCGGCGATGGCCTATACCCGCTCGGCCGGCCGCAACCGGCTGACCCTGACGCTCAGGCCGGCGGCAGCGGCAGGCGGCGGATCAGGTCAACCGACGCCTCGGTGACCGCCGCATCCAGGGTCGGCCGCCGGCGCTCGCCGATCGCCTCCACCTTGCGCACGGATTCGATCGAATCCTCCCAGACGATGCGGCCGTCGCCGCTGTCCCAGATCTGCACGAACAGCCGCAGCGTCGCCGACTGCGTGTGCAGCAGGTTCACGCCGAGGAAGGCGAAGCGGCCCCGGCTCGACTGGTCGAAGCCCTGGACCTTCAGCAGCACCAGATAGCGGGCGTCAAGCGCCGCGCCGACCTCGCCCAGCAGGGCGCGGTCGAACAGGCCGGTGTTGCGGTGGGCGGTGTAGAGCCGGTCGTAGGTCTCGGCCAGGCCCTTGGCGTTGATCGTGGACAGCGCTTCGGCGAGCGACAGCTGCGGCAGGTCCGGCCGCTCGCTGCGCAGCACGGCGCCGAAGGTCATGGCCACCGCCTGGCGGCTTTCCTCCTGCCCGAAGGTTGCCGTCGGAGTGATGATGGCAAGGCGCCCCGGCGGCAGGGCACCCTCGCCGGCCGCCACCGGCGGGCGGCCACCGGTGGCCACGCAGCCGGCCAGGACCAGGGCGAGCAGCAGCGCGGCCATGGCTGGCCGGCCGTGAAACATCGGCATGATGGTGTTCCCTCCGGGCTAGAAGCGGCGGCTCAGCCCCAGCTTCAGCACATGGGTGTCGATCTCGTGGTGCCAGCCCGGCCCCGAGCCGGCCGGCAGCGCCAGCTCCTGCCGGAAGTCCAGATACTGATACTCGGCGCGCAGGCTCCATGGGCCGTCCAGCCGGCGCTCCAGCCCGGCCCCGAAGACCAGCCCCCAGGTCGAGTCGCTGGTGGCAGCCGTGCTGGGCTCCTGGGTGCAGATGTCGCCGCAGCTCTGGCTGGTGCGGGCGTCAAGCTCGGCCACCATGACGCCGAAACGGCCGAAGGCCAGCCAATCCGCGGTGACCAGATAGCCGAGCCGGGCCGAGGCGGCGGCATAGAGGCCGAGGTCGACGCTGCTGGCGACGGTGCCGGTGGCATCGCCCGAACTGTGGTCGCCGGACTGGTTGAGGTGACCCACCTCCAGCTCGGCCCCATAGACCAGCCGGCCGGACTGCCGCTGCCAGCCAAGCTGGGCGCCGACCAGCAGCCCCTGCGTGTCGGGATGATAGCGGCGCGGACCGTCGATCTCCGCCACATCGTCGCGCCCCTTGCCATGGCCCAGCAGCAGCCCGGCATGGATGCCCGACCAGTCCTGCGCCGCCGCCAGGGCTGGAACCATCGCGGCCGCCACCAACGACGCCGCCACAAAACCACGCAGCATGGATAACTCCCCCGGCCCCGGGGCGCTTGCCGAGCGCCCGAGGGACGTTTATATTCGTCGCAATGATTTTTATGTCTTACGTAAAACTCTTATCGTGTCAATGGGGAAGCAATGTCGCCGCGACTGAGCCGGCAGGCGCGCCTGCTGCAGGTGCTGACGATCCTGGGCATGGCCTTGCTGCTGCTGATGCCGGCGCTGATCTGGGCGGAGCCCGGGATCGGCCGGCCGGTGGCCGGCTGGCGCGGCGCGCTGGAGGGCCTGGCCTGGCCGGACCGGCTC
>CAZEQG010000235.1:0-5466 GCA_964514295.1 uncultured Alphaproteobacteria bacterium | reverse complement strand
GGCACCGCGTCCACCAGCTCGCGGGTATAGTCGGCGGCCGGGGCGGTGAGGATGCGTCGCGCCGGCCCCTGCTCGACCAGCCGGCCCCGGCGCAGCACCACGGCGCGGTCGGCATAGCGGTCGACCAGGCCCAGATTGTGGGTGATCAGCAGCACGGCGGTGCCGTGGTCGCGGGTCAGCCCCACCAGCAGGTCCAGCACCTCGCGCTGGGTCAGGGTGTCGAGCGCGGTGGTCGGCGCGTCGGCGATCAGCAGCTTCGGCTTCAGCAGCATGACCGAGGCGATCATGATGCGCTGGCGCATGCCGCCGGAGAACTCGTGCGGGAAGGAGGCCATGCAGCGCTCGGGATCGGCGATCTGCACGCGCGCCAGCATGTCGAGGCAGCGGGCGCGGATCGCCGCCTCGCCGTCGCGGGTGTGCAGGCGCAGGCCCTCGCTGAGCTGGGCGCCGATGCTGTGCGCCGGGTTGAGGGAGACCATCGGCTCCTGGAACACCATGCCGGCACCCGGTCCGCGCAGCCGGCGCAGGGCCGCCGGCGGCAGCGACAGCACATCGGCGCCGTCGAACAGCACCCGGCCGCCGGCATGGGTCACCCCCGGCGGCAGCAGCGCGATGGCGGCGCGCGCGGCCATGGTCTTGCCGCTGCCCGATTCGCCCACCAGCGCCAGGATCTCGCCCGGCGCCACGCCGAAGCTCACGCCGTCAAGGATGGTCAGCCGCCCCTGCCCGGCCGTCAGCGTCAGGCCCTCGACGGCGAGCAGGCTCATAGCCCGCGCATCCGGGGATCGAGCCGGTCGCGCAGCGCGTCGCCCAGCAGGTTCACCCCCAGCAGCGTGAGCGCAATGCAGGTGCCCGGCGCAATGCTGAGCCAGACCGCCGATTCCATGTAGGGGCGGGCGGCCGCCAGCATGTTGCCCCAGGTCGGTGCCGGCGGCGGCACGCCCAGGCCGAGGAAGCTGAGAGCGCTTTCCGACAGCACCACCCAGCCGAACATGCTGGTGCCCAGCACGATCAGCGGCGCCGTGCAGTTGGGCAGCACATGGCGCAGCATGGTGTAGACCTCGCCATTGCCCATCACGCGGCTGGCCTCCACGAACTCGCGCTCGCGCACCGACAGCACGGTGGCGCGCACCACCCGCACCACCGAAGGGGCATAGGCAAGGCCGAGGGCGACGATGATGCCGTACTTGTTGGCACCGAGCACGGCCATCAGGCCAAGCGCCAGCAGGATACCGGGGAAGGCCAGCAGGGCGTCGTTTACCGCCATCAGGGCGCGGTCGACCCAGCCCCGCAGATAGCCCGCCACCAGCCCGATGGCGGTGCCGAGCGCAAGCGCCAGCAGCACGGTCAGCAGCGCCACCAGCGTGCTGGTGGCCGCGCCCGCCATCAGCCGGCTCAGCACATCGCGGCCGAACTCGTCGGTGCCGAGCCAGTAGAGCTCGCCCGGCGGCCGCAGCCGGGCGCGCAGGTTGGGCGCCAGCGGGGCATAGGGCGTCCACAGGCTGGCCAGCACGGCGACCAGCGCCAGCACCGCCACCAGGCCGCCGCCGACCAGCGCCGACAGGCCCGGCCGCCTCATTGCGCCGCCACCCGCGGGTCGAACAGCGGATAGAACAGGTCGACCACCAGGTTCACCAGCACATAGACCAGCGTGGTCAGCAGCATGCAGCCCTGCACCACCGGATAGTCGCGGGCGAAGATGGCATCGACCAGCAGCCGGCCGAGGCCCGGGATCGTGAACACCGTCTCCATCACCGCGATGCCGCCCAGAAGGTTGCCCAGGATGAGGCCGATCATCGTCCAGGTGGGGGCGAAGGCGTTGGGCAGGGCGTGGCGCAGCAGCACGCGCCCCTCCGGCACGCCCTTGGCGCGGGCATGGGTGATGTATTCCAGGCGCAGCACCTCGATGGTGCTGGCCCGGGCCATCCGTGTCAGCATCCCGGTCTCGATCAGCGCCAGCGTGGCGATCGGCAGCAGCACGAAGCCGGTCGCCCGCCAGAAATCCACGGCAAAGGGCACATAGCCGATCACCGGCACCCAGCCCAGCTTCAGCCCGAACAGCAGCAGCAGCAGCAGGCCCAGCCAGAAGCTGGGGATCGACAGCAGCAGGGTGGCGCCGGCCACCACCGCCACGTCGGTGGCGCTGCCCTGGCGCCAGGCCGCCACCATGCCAGCCGGCACCGCGATCAGTGCGGCCAGCGCCACGGCCACCACCACGATGGTGGCCGAGACCTGGAAGCGTTCCAGCACCAGGGGCAGCACCGCCAGGTCGTTGGCGAGCGAATTGCCGAGATCGCCGGTGGCCAGATGGCCGAGCCACAGCAGGAACTGGACCGGCAGCGGCTGGTCCAGCCCCATGCGCAGGCGCAGCTCCGCCAGCAGCTCGGGCGTGCCGGAATCGCCCAGCATGAGCTGGGCGGGATCGCCCGGCACCAGGCGCATCAGCACGAACACCGCCACCGATACCAGCAGCAGCGTGGGCACCGTCAGCGCCAGGCGCCGGGCGATATAGGCCAGCATGGCAGCCGCTCCCGGTGCCGGCCGTTCAGTTGAGCCCGACGCCCCACAGGCGCGGCGTGCCCATCACCCAGGTGCGGTAGCCGGTGACCGCCTTACGGATCGCCGCATTCTCCGTGCCGTTGTACATCACGATCATCGGCTGCTCTTCGCGGAACTTGGCATAGAGCTGGTCGACGATGGTCTGGCGGCGGCCCATGTCCAGCTCGACCATGGCGTCCTGGATCAGCTTGATGGCGTCGGCATTGTCCCACACCTTGCGCGGCTGGGTCGCCTTCGGCCCGGTGATCATCTCGAAGCTGAGGGCGGGGTCGAGGCGGGCCGAATAGAGGAACGACATCATCTGGTAGTCGCCCTTGGAGTACTTGTCGAGCAGGGTGGCCCAGTCCAGCACCTCGATCTCCACGTTGAAGCCGGCGGCCTGCATCATCGCCTGCGTTACCACGGCCTGATCGAAAGAGCTCTGGTAGCGCTTGGTCGCCAGCAGGGTGATCTTCTGGCCCTTGTAGCCGGCCTCCGCCATCAGCTTCTTGGCCAGCGCGATGTCCTGCTTGGGCACATCCTTCTGCGGCCCCTTGTGCCAGGGGCTGGCAATCGGCACCGGCGAGGCGTTGGGCTTGGCCTGGCCTTCGCTCACCGCCTCCACCGCCGCCGCCATGTCGAGGCTGGCGAGGATGGCCTTGCGCAGCCGCACGTCGCCCAGCAGGGCGTCGCGGGTCTGGAACAGCAGGCCGACCATGCCGAAGGTGGAGGTTGATTCGACGCTGACATCGCTGCGCTTGGAAAGTTCGCCGACATCGGAATTGGCGATGTCGGGCACCACGTCGACGGAGCCCGACAGCAGTGCCGCCTTGGCGGCCGCGGCATCGGGGATGATGATGAAGCGCACCTTGTCGACCAGCGCCTGCTTGCCGCCGCCCAGCCCGTCGCGCGCGCCGCCGCGCGACTGGTAGCCGGCGTATCTGGCCAGCTCGATGTACTCGCCGCGCTTCCAGTCGGCCAGGGTGAAGGGGCCGGTGCCGATCGGCGCCTTCCACTTGCCGTCCGGCCCCAGCGAATCGCGGTGATAGACGGCGGTGCCGCCGCAGTCCGGGCGGGACATGACGGTCAGGAACAGGGCGCTGGGCTTGGCCAGGGTGAAGGCGACGGTGCGCGCGTCCTTGGCCTCGACGGCGGCCACCTTCATCAGGCCGCGGCCGTCGAAATCGGCGGTGCAGCGGAAGCCGGTCGCCTTGTCGAGGTAGCGCTGCCAGGTCCAGGCCACCTCGGCCGCGGTCACCGGCGCGCCGTTGTGGAACTTCAGGTCCGGGCGCAGGGTGAAGGTGTAGGTCAGGCCGTCGGCGCTGGTCTCGTACTTCTCGGCCAGCATCAGGCCGACGCTGGCGTCCTCGCGGAAGGCGACCAGCCCCTCGACGATGTGCTGGGCCACGGCATCGGTGTTCTCGTCGCGGTTCACGCCGGGATCGGTCGCCCGGATATCGGCGTTGAGGCGCACTTTCAGAACCTTCTCCTGCGCCAGCGCGGCGCCGGAAAGCAGCATCGTCGCCGCCAGGATGGCGGTCATGGACCGTGTCATCGGGCTCTCCACTGTTCGATTGTTCGGGTTGCTGCGGTCAGGCCGCCGGGCGCGACGTCTTCTGCGTCGTCTCCAGGCGGTAGGTGGTGAAGGTCTTCTGCACCGCCGGCAGCGGGCAGGCCTCCAGGATGCCGTCGGCCGGGCGGAACAGCAGCATGGCCACGCTGGCCGAGAGATTGCCCTGGAAGGTGGTGCGCGGCGGCCGGCAGACCGACCAAGGTGTCGCGAAATCGTCGAACAGGGCGCGGCGCAGATGGTCGACCGTCAGCCGGCCGACATCGGGCTCCAGCAGCCGGCGCACGCGCTGGTCGCGGTAGAGGCTGTCGGGGACGTTCTCGAACCCGGTCTCCTTCACCTTCGTCAGGGCCACCGGGTTCACCCAGTGATTGGCATGGATCAGCAGACCGTTGGTCGGGTGGATGGGAAACACTTCGGCCGGGGCGCACTCGAAATCGATGGCATAGCCTTCGGCGGTGCTGACGATCATGTTGTTGGAGGCGGATTTCGGCGTCGTCGCCACCACCCGCAGGGCCAGGGCGAAATGCGCCTGCTCCAGGACCTTGCGCCGGATCAGCGCCAGCGGCACCCCGACCTGCGTATAGTCGAGGTTCGATTCCAGGTAGTTCGCGGTGATCGAGATGCCGGCGGAGTTGAAGCCGGCGCGGCCGAGCGCGCCAGCCTCCGCGAAGGTGAGGATGTCCGGCCCGTCCTCGCTGCGGATCTTCAGGACCACGCCGGTCTCCGCGCAGTCCAGCTTCCAGTCCCAGTTCTGGCCGTGGATCAGCTTGCCGTCGGCGGTCGCCTCGGGCAGCAGCACCGCGCCGGTGCAGCCGTCGGGTTCCAGCGTCACCTGTTCGGTGCGGGCGGGCGCCTGGGCCTTGCGCCGGCGGCCCATCTTCAGGATCTCGGTGCGCGCGTTCAGCAGCGCCACCTGCCACAGCGGCACATTGGCGCCCTCGGCGATGCCGCGCATCTCTTCCACATAGGCCGGCTCGAAACCTTCGATCACCGGCAGGAAGGCGTCGACCATCCCGGCGATCTCGGCCTCGCTGAGGCCGATACGGGCCAGTTCCCGGCCATAGTGGCCGATGCCCTTGGCGATGCGCTCGCCTGCCTGGCGGCCGTATTGCCGGCCGCGCTCCGCCGGCGGGCCGCTCAACTCGATCAGCGGGAAGGGGGGGATGGTCATGGCCCTGGTTCCGTCGGATGCGATCCGGGGATGTTTGTCTTTTCGTCGTCAAAATGCAATACTGGAATCATGTCGACAGAGCCGAGCCAGCTTGCCGCCCAGGTCGCGCGCCGCATCCTCGAAATTGCCGCCGCGCGCGCGCTGCCGGCCGGGGCGCGGCTGACGGAGGCGGCGCTGGCCGCCG
>CAZEQG010000234.1:0-5518 GCA_964514295.1 uncultured Alphaproteobacteria bacterium | reverse complement strand
CAGGCCGAGGCGCTGGTCCGCCTCGGCGCCCGCCGCCCGCCGCCGCCGCCCACGGCGGGGCTGAGCGGCGTCGATCCCCGGCTGTCCTCCCTGTTCGGCAAAGGAGTTTCGCGATGACTGGCGACGCATTCCGCAAGGGCGATCTGATCATCCGCAACCTCCGCCCGCTGGGCGGAGCCGCCACCGACATCGAGATCCGCGCCGGCCGCATCGCCGCCATTGGCCGGATCGCGCAGACCAACGCCCCGGTTGAGGATGCCGGCGGCGCCATCGCCATCCCGGCCCTGGTCGAAGCCCACACCCATATGGACAAGACCTTGTGGGGGCTGCCCTGGCGGCCGCACCAGGCGGGTCCCCGGCTGATCGACAAGATCGAGAACGAGCGTGCCTACCGCCGCGACAATGCCTTCGATCCGGCCCCC
The DNA here is from genome assembly GCA_964514295.1 of uncultured Alphaproteobacteria bacterium. Lineage (GTDB taxonomy): Bacteria > Pseudomonadota > Alphaproteobacteria > CAZEQG01 > CAZEQG01 > CAZEQG01. The sequence continues at coordinate 5,096 of CAZEQG010000234.1, read as the reverse complement.
GCCTCCCGCACCCAGGCGCTGCGCCAGCTTGCCCTCGGCGCCACCGCGATCCGCAGCCATGTCGACGTCGATACCGAGATCGGTACCCGCCACGTCGAGGGTGTGGCCGCCACGCGCGAGGCGCTGCGCGGCCTGATCGACATCGAGATCGTGGCCTTCCCGCAATCGGGCATGCTGATCCGCCCCGGTACGGCCGAGCTGATGGACGCCGCCCTGGCCGGCGAGGCCGATGTGGTGGGCGGGCTCGATCCCAGCGCCATCGACCGTGATCCGGTCAAGCACCTGGACGTGGTGTTCGGCCTGGCGGAAAAGCACGGCAAGCCGGTCGACATCCACCTGCACGAGCCGGGCGAGCTTGGCGCCTTCGCCATGGACCTGATCATCGAGCGGACGCGCGCCCTTGGCATGCAGGGCAAGGTGGTGGTCAGCCACGGCTTCTGCCTGGCGATGGTCGACGAGGCGCGCCTTGGCGGGCTGATCGAGGGGCTGGCCGAAGCCGGCATTGCGGTGATGACCACGGCGCCGGCCAACCGCGACCTGCCGCCGGTAAAGCGCCTGCGCGAGGGCGGGGTGGTGGTGTGCGGCGGCTCCGATGGGGTGCGCGACACCTGGGGGCCCTATGGCAATGGCGACATGCTGGAGCGGGCAATGCTGATCGCCTGGCGCAGCGGGTTCCGCCGCGACGACGAGATCGAGATGTGCCTTGATGTCTGCTGCGCCGGCGGCGCCGCGGCGCTCGGCCTTGCCGACTATGGCCTGACGCTGGGTGGGCGTGGCGATATGGTGCTGCTGCGCGCCGAGGCGGTGGCGCAGGCGGTGGTCGAGCGCGCGCCGCGCCAGGCGGTGATCCGTGCCGGCCGCGTGGTGGCGCGCGAGGGCAGGGTGCTGGAGGGCTGAGGCATGCAGGGCGAGTATCCGCGCGATCTGGTCGGCTACGGGCGCAACCCGCCGCATCCGCGCTGGCCGGGCGGGGCCAATGTGGCGGTGCAGATCGTGCTGAACTACGAGGAGGGCGGCGAGCGCTGCCTGCTGCATGGCGACGGCGAATCGGAAGCCTTCCTGTCGGAGATTCCGGGCGCCGTACCCTGGCCCGGCCAGCGCCACATGAACATGGAATCGATCTACGAATATGGCACCCGCGCCGGCTTCTGGCGGCTGCTGCGGCTGTTCGCGCGCCGGCGCATCAAGGTCACCGTCTATGCCGTCGGCATGGCCCTGGCGCGCCATCCCGAGGCCGCCGCCGCCATGGTGGAGGCGGGCCACGAGGTGGCGAGCCACGGCTGGCGCTGGATCGACTACCAGGATGTGCCGGAGGACCGCGAACGCCAGCACATCGCGCAGGCGGTGGAGACCATCACCCGGCTCACCGGCAGGCCGCCGGTCGGCTGGTACACCGGGCGCTGCGGCCCGAACACCCGCCGCCTGGTGGTCGAGCATGGCGGGTTCCTCTATGATTCCGATGCCTATGACGACGACCTGCCGCATTGGGTCGAGGTTGGCGGGCGCCCGCACCTGGTGATCCCCTACACCCTCGACGCCAACGACATGCGCTTTGCCACCCAGGCCGGCTTCGGCGGCGTGGAGGATTTCACCCGCTATCTGTGCGACAGCTTCGACGTGCTGCGCCGCGAGGGCGAGGCCGGGGCGCCGAAGATGATGTCGGTCGGCCTGCATTGCCGGCTGGCCGGCCGGCCGGGCCGGCTGGCGGCGCTGGAGCGCTTCCTCGACCACGTCCAGCGCCATGGCGGCGCCTGGATCTGCACCCGCGAGGAGATCGCCCGCCACTGGCATGCCGTCCATCCCCCGGCGGCCGCTGCGCGTGACGGACAGCCGGCATGACCGACCCCGTCCTGGCCCGGCTGCAGGCGATGGGCCATGCCCTGCCGCAAAGCTGCGTGCCGCGGGCCCGTTTCCGCCCATGGCGGCGCAGCGGCTCGCTGCTGATCCTGTCCGGCCAGGTCTGCGAATGGAATGGCGAGATGCGGGTCGCCGGCCAGGTGCCCGATACCGTCTCGCCGCAGGAGGCGCGGGCGGCGGCCGTGACCTGCCTGATGAACCTGCTGTTCCATCTGCGTGCCGCCTGTGGCGGCCGGCTCGACCGGGTGCGGCAGTGGCTGCGGCTCGGCGGCTTCGTGGCGGTGCGCCCCGGCTACCCGGATGCGCCGCTGGCGATCAACGCCGCCTCCGAACTGCTGATCGCGCTCTATGGCGATGCCGGCGAGCATGCCCGCACCGCGGTCGGGGTGGCGGCCCTGCCCGGCGGGGCGGCGGTCGAGATCGACGCCATGTGCGAGATCGAGATCGCCGACGCGCGCTGATCCGCCTCATCCTTCTGGATGAAGTCCAAGACAAATAGTTGCATAAAATGCTGTTGAATTGTTCCCCCGGAATGGCCCATAGTCTGATTCCCTATGGGGAATAGGGGGCGCCGAGGCAAAACGTCGAGGCGCACCGGCCGCAATGCCGGAAAACCGGGGGGTGACCATGACGCAAGACCGGCGGTACATGGCCGCAGGGTCGGCCGAGGTGATGAATGCGGGGGGCTTTGGCCCGTCGCGTCGCCGTCGGGCGGCATGGCGAGCGTTCCATGTCTAAGAAAAAGCCTCCTCAGAATACCCCCGGCCCGGCCGCCAACACGCCGGGTTCCGGCAATGATTCGTTGAACGTGGGCGCCGGCGGCGGCGCGATGTCGGGGCTTGGCGGCAACGACACCATTTCGGGCGGGCTCGGCGACGACACGCTGTTCGGTAATGACGGCAACGACATCCTGCTGGGCGGGGCCGGGCGCGACGTGCTGGACGGCGGCAGCGGCCATGACAGCATCCTTGCCGGGGAGGGCGCGGATTCCGTCGCGGGCGGGCTTGGCAACGACACGCTTGATGGCGGGGCCGGGGACGACCGGCTCGACGGCGGCGATGGCAATGACCGCCTCGATGGCGGCGACGGCAATGACATCCTGGTCGGCGGCACGGGCAACGACACGGTCGATGGCGGCGCCGGCAACGACCAGCTTTTTGGCGGCGACGGGCATGACCGGCTGTTCGGCGGCGCCGGCGCCGACCTGCTCGATGGCGGTACCGGCCACGACACGCTGGATGGCGGCGACGGGGCGGACACGCTGAGCGGTGGCGACGGCAATGACTCGCTCGAGGGTGGCGCCGGCGACGACCTGCTGAGCGGCGGCACCGGCAACGATACGCTGAATGGCGGTACCGGCAATGACACGCTTTCGGGCGGCGACGGCAGCGACCGGCTGAGCGGCGGCGATGGCGATGATGTGGTCGAAGGCGGTACCGGAAGCGACACGCTGGTCGGCGGCGACGGCGCCGATTTGCTGGATGGCGGCGACGGCAGCGATTCCCTCTATGGCGGGGCCGGCAACGACCAGCTTCTCGGCGGGACCGGCAACGACCGCCTGAGCGGCGGTGAGGGCAACGACACCCTCGACGGTGGCGAAGGCAACGACACCCTGCAGGGCGATGCCGGCGACGACGTGCTGTGGGGCGGCAACGGCAACGATGTGGCAACGGGCGGCGCCGGCGGCGACAGCCTGGGCGGCGGCCATGGTGCCGACACGCTGGACGGCGGCGACGGTGACGATCTGCTCGATGGCGGCAGCGGCAATGACCGGCTGACGGGCGGGGCCGGCAACGACACGCTGTCGGGCGGCGAGGGCGAGGATACGCTGAGCGGCGGCATCGGCGACGACCTGCTCGATGGTGGTGCCGGCAATGACACGCTGGACGGCAGCGTCGGCGACGACGCGCTGGAAGGTGGTGCCGGCAACGACCGGCTGACCGGCGGCGAGGGCGACGACACCCTGTCGGGTGGCGATGGTGCCGATACGCTGAGCGGCGGCAGCGGCGACGATGTGCTCGATGGCGGCGCCGGCAACGACACGCTGGACGGCAGCGCGGGCGACGACCGGCTGGATGGCGGCGATGGCGATGACAGGCTGTTGGGCGGGGCCGAGGACGACACGCTGTCGGGCGGCGACGGGCGCGACAGCCTGGACGGCAGCGCCGGCGACGATGTGCTGGATGGCGGTGCGGGCGATGATTCGCTGAATGGCGGCGCCGGCAACGACACGCTGGTGGGCGGCGAGGGCCGCGACACGCTCCTCGGCGGCGCCGGCAACGATGTGATCTATGGCGCCGGCGACGACGGGCTGATCGATGGCGGGTCGGGCCATGACGTGGCCTATGTCACCGGTGCGCCCGGCAGCGTGACCATCCGCAATGTCGAGGAGATCCGTTGGGTCGACTCGGTCACCGGCGGCGCCGGCAACGACACGCTGTCGGGCGGGGCCGGCAACGACACGCTCTCGGGCGGGGCCGGCAACGACACGCTCTCGGGCGGGGCCGGCAACGACAACATCGTGTCCCTGACCACGCCGGACGCGAACCTGAATGTCGGCCAGGCCGCGGCGCAATGGGCCGAGGCCGGGGTGACGGTCCAGGCGCTGCGCTATGACGCCGCCAGCGGCACCTATTCGCAGGCCAGCCTGTCCACCAAGAATGTCAGCTTCTCGCTGAACGGCTCGAACACCTCGGACAGCTCCCTGCATGGCAGCTACCAGTATTCCGGCTTCGGCGTCGCCGGCGGGCTGGACGGCGGCGAGATCGATACCGGCAATGGCAGCAGCGATGACGGCGGGGAACTGATCCGCCTCACCTTCGCCGCGCCGATGGACACGGTGACAGTCGAGATCTCGGCCCTGTTCGACGGCGAGACGGCGAATACCCCCGACCGGGGCCCCTATGACGCCGGCAATCTGGAGATGGCGCGCTGGGTTGCCTTCGGCGCCGACGGCCAGTCGCTGAGCGGCACCGTTGCCGGCAGCGTCAACGGCTTGGCCAGCGTCACCATCGACGCCGATTTCGCCATCACCCATGTCGAGCTCTCGCCGATCTCCTCCGGCGCCGGCGCCAGCGGCAACAACTCCGATTTCCTCGTCCGCAGCGTCATCGCCGAGAAGGCCGTCCCGGTCTCCGGCGGCGGCGGCAACGACACGGTCACCGGCGGCGACGGCAATGACACCGTCAGCGGCGGTGGTGGGAACGACACGGTCTCTGGTGGCGGCGGCAACGACACCG
>CAZEQG010000233.1:0-5559 GCA_964514295.1 uncultured Alphaproteobacteria bacterium | reverse complement strand
AGAACAAGGGCCTCAACATCTTCAACGCCAAGTACGTGCTGGCGGAGCCCGATTCGGCGACCGACACCGACTACAACAACATCCTCGCCATCGTGGCGCATGAGTATTTCCACAACTGGACCGGCAACCGCGTGACCTGCCGCGACTGGTTCCAGCTCTCCCTCAAGGAAGGGCTGACGGTGTTCCGCGACCAGATGTTCACGGCCGACCATACCGACCCGGCGGTCAAGCGCATCGCCGATGTGCGGGCCCTGCGGGCCGCCCAGTTCCCCGAGGACGCCGGCCCCATGGCGCATCCGGTGCGCCCCGATTCCTATATCGAGATCAACAACTTCTACACCGCCACGGTGTACGAGAAGGGGGCCGAGGTGGTGGGCATGTACCACACCCTGCTGGGCCCCGAGGGTTTCCGCAAGGGCATGGACCTGTATTTCGCCCGGCATGACGGGCAGGCGGTGACCTGCGACGACTTCCTGGCGGCGATGGCCGATGCGAACGGCACCGACCTGTCGCAGTTCGCGCTCTGGTATGCCCAGGCCGGCACGCCGGTGGTAAGCGCGAAGGGCGACTGGGACGCCGCTGCCCAGCGCTACACGCTGACCCTGTCGCAGCGGCTGCCGCCCACGCCCGGCCAGCCCGACAAGAAGCCGCAGCACATTCCGGTGCGGCTCGGCCTGGTCGGTCCTGACGGTGCCGACATGCCGCTGCGCCTGGAGGGGGAGAATGCCGCCGCCGGCACCACCCGCACCCTGTCGCTGACGGCAGCCTCGCAGACCTTCGTGTTCGCCGATGTCGCCGCCCGGCCGCTGCCCTCGCTGTTCCGCGGCTTCTCGGCGCCGGTCAAGCTGGAGGCCGATTTCAGCGATGCCGACCTGGCCTTTCTGGCCGGTGCCGACAGCGACCCCTTCAACCGCTGGGAGGCTGGGCAGATGCTGGCCCGGCGCTGCCTGCTGCGGCTGGTCAGCGACCGGGCGCAGGACCGGCCGCTGGCCCTCGATCCGGGGCTGATCGCCGCCTTCGGACGGACGCTGGCCGACCCTGCGCTGTCGCCGGCCTTCAAGGCGCAGGCGCTGCTGCTGCCGACCGAGACCGACCTGGCCGAGGCCATGGCGACCGTGGATGTGGAAGGCATCCATGCGGTGCGCGAGTTTGCCCGGCGCACCCTTGCCGGCCGCCACGAGGCGGCGCTGCTGGCGACCTACCGGGCCGATCCGCCGGCCGGCGCCTTTTCCGTCGACCCCGCCGCACAGGGCAGGCGGGCCTTGCGCAACCTCGCCCTCGGCTACCTGATGAGCCGGCACGACGAGGCGGCGCTGGCGCTGTGCAAGGCGCAGTTCGACAGTGCCACGAACATGACCGATTCGGTGGCGGCCCTGACCTTCCTGGCCGATACCAACGCCCTTGCCCGGGTGGAGGCGCTGGAGGCCTTCTACCGGCGCTGGAAGGACGATCCGCTGGTGCTGAACAAGTGGTTCGCGATCCAGGCCTGGTCCAAGCGGCAGGACACGCTGTCCCAGGTGCAGCAGCTCCTTAAGCATCCGGCCTTCGACATCCGCAATCCCAACAAGGTCTATGGCCTGATCGGCGCCTTCGCCGGCGGCAACACCATCCGCTTCCACGATGCCGGCGGCGCCGGCTACCGTTTCCTTGCCGATCAGGTGCTGACGGTGGACCGCCTGAACGGCCAGGTGGCCGCCCGGCTGTTCGCCGCCTTCACCCGCTGGCGGCGCTATGATGCCGGCCGCCAGGCGCTGATGCGGGCCGAGATCGAGCGCGTGCTGGCGACCCCCGGCCTGTCGCGGGATGTCTACGAGATCGCGTCCAAGTCGCTTGCCTGAGGGGCTGCCAAGGATCGCTGCAGCCATTTGCCAGGGTCCGGACAGAAATTTGGGGCCGCTTGCTAGGCGGCCCCATTGCTCGACCCTGTTCAACTTGCCATTTTCCGACTCCTAGCCAGGGGCTTTACGCCCGTCAAGGGGATTAAGGGGCGCTTAAGAAGTTGGAATTCCTTGTTCCCGCCCTGTTCGTGGCGCCGCTCCTGCACGTGGCGCTCTCGCCTTCGGCAGGGCCGTGGCGGATGCCGCCGGGTGCCCGATGCCCGTTCAGCCCGCGCGTCGGCTGGCTGGTGATCGTGGGGCTGCTGGGGCCGGTCGGCTGGCTGCTGTTCGTCACCCGGCGGCGCGGGCGATGACCTGCTCGGGGCTGAGGCCCTGGGCGCGCAGTGCGGCGATGCCGACGGCGCGGTCGCGCTTGGCATAGCGCCGGCCATCCGGCCCGGTCAGCAGGCGGTGGTGGCGCCAGCGCGGCACCGGCAGGTCGAGCAGCGCCTGCAGCAGGCGGTGCAGGTGGCTGGCCTGGAACAGATCCTCCGCGCGCGTCACCAGGGTTACACCCTGAAGGGCATCATCGATGGTGACGCAGAGATGGTAGCTGGTGGGCGTGCCCTTGCGGGCCAGCACCACGTCGCCGAAGCGCCCGGGCTCGCAGGCGATGCGGCCATGGTCCAGATCGGTCCAGGCGAGCGGCCCGGCGAGCCGGCAGGCGGCCGCGAGGTCGAGGCGCAGCGCGTGCTCCTCGCCGGCGGCGATGCGTTCTTCCCGTTCCGCCGGGCTGAGGGCACGGCAGGTGCCGGGGTAGAGCGGCCCATCCTCGCCATGGGGGGCGCCGCCGATCGCCGCCACCTCCGCCGCGATCGCAGCCCGGGTGCAGAAGCAGGGGTAGAGCAGGCCCAGGCCGGCGAGCCGGTCAAGCGCCGCCCGGTAGGTGGCGAGATGGGCGGACTGGCGGCGCACCGGGCCGTCGCCGGCGAGCCCCAGCCAGGCCAGGTCGTCGAGGATCGCGGCGGCGAATTCCGGCCGGCAGCGGCCGGTGTCGATGTCTTCCAGGCGCACCAGGTAGCGCGCGCCGTGGCGGCGCGCGAACAGCGCGGCGTGGACCGAACCCAGATGCAGCGGGCCGGTGGGGCTGGGGGCGAAGCGGGTGACGGCCGGCGGCATGAGTGCCGTCCGGTCAGGTCAGCTTCTTCAGCAGCGCCAGGAACTGGGCCTGCTCGGCGGCGGTCAGCGGGGCCAGGGTGTCGGCGCTGACTTTCAGGGCCTCGTCGCGGTGACGCTCGACCAGGGCGGCCCCTTCCGCGGTGAGGGTGAGGGCGAAGCGGCGGCGGTCGGTCTGGTCGCGGGTGCGCTCGATCAGCGCCCGCTCCTCCAGGCGGCGGGTCACGCCCTGGATGGTGGCCGGGTCCATCGCCGTCAGCCGGCCCAGATGGTTCTGCGACAGCGCGCCGTGATGGGCCAGCTTCACCAGCGCCGCCCACTGCGTCGGCGTGATCTGGCCGCCGGCAAGCGTGGCCAGGAACACCGCGGTCGCGCGCTGGTGCGCCCGGCGCAGCAGGTTGCCCACCTGATCCTCCAGCACATAGGGCGCGCGCTCGGAGGTCACGGCTCGACGGCGGTCACGGCTTGGCGGGCGGCGGGGCGAGGCGGATGTGAAGCTCCTGGAGCTGCTTGGGCAGCACCTCGCTCGGCGCCCCCATCATCAGGTCCTCGGCCCGCTGGTTCATCGGGAACAGGATCACCTCGCGGATGTTCGGCACATCGGCCAGCAGCATGACGATGCGGTCGATGCCGGGGGCCATGCCACCGTGCGGCGGCGCGCCGAAGCGGAAGGCGTTCAGCATGCCGCCGAAGCGCTGCTCGACATCGGCCGCGGTATAGCCGGCGATCTCGAAGGCGCGCACCATGATGTCGGGACGATGGTTGCGGATGGCGCCGGAGGACAGCTCGACACCGTTGCACACGATGTCGTACTGCCAGGCCAGCACCTCCAGCGGGTGCTTGCTGTTCAGCGCCTCCAGCCCGCCCTGGGGCATCGAGAAGGGGTTGTGGCTGAAGGTGATCTGGCCGGTCTGCTCGTCCTCCTCGAACATCGGGAAGTCGACGATGTAGCAGAAGCGGAAGGCGTTCTTCTCGATCAGGTCGAGGTCCTGGCCGAGGCGGGTGCGCGCGAGGCCGGCGAGTTTGGCCGCCGCCAGCGGCTTGTCGCAGGCGAAGAACACGGCATCGCCATCGTCCACCCCGGCCGCCAGGCGCAAGGCCGCCAGGCGCTCGGCGTCGAGGAACTTGGCGATCGGCCCCCTGGCCTCGCCGCCCTCGAAGACGATGTAGCCAAGACCCGGCGCCCCCTGCTCGCGGGCCCAGTCGTTCATCTTGTCGAAGAAGCTGCGCGGCCGGCCGGCGGTCGCGGGCGCGGGGATGGCGCGCACCACCGCCCCCTTCTCGACATTGCGCGCGAAGATGCCGAAGCCGGAGCCGCGAAACACCTCGGTTACATCGGCGATCAGCAGGGGGTTGCGCAGGTCCGGCTTGTCGGAGCCGTATTTCAGCAGGGCTTCGGCATAGGGGATGCGCGGGAAGGGCGGGGCCGTCACCGTCCAGTCGGAGAATTCGGTGAACACCCCGTGCATCACCGGCTCCACGGCGGCGAACACGTCCTCCTGTGTCACGAAGCTCATTTCCAGGTCGAGCTGGTAGAACTCGCCGGGCGCCCGGTCGGCGCGGCTGTCCTCGTCGCGGAAGCAGGGCGCGATCTGGAAGTAGCGGTCGAAGCCCGCCACCATGATCAGCTGCTTGAACTGCTGCGGCGCCTGGGGCAGGGCGTAGAACTTGCCCGGATGCAGGCGCGAGGGCACCAGGAAGTCGCGCGCGCCCTCGGGGCTGCTGGCGGTCAGGATCGGCGTCTGGAACTCGGTGAAGCCCTGCTCGACCATGCGCCGGCGGATGGAGGCGATCACCTTCGCGCGCAGCACGATGTTGCGGTGCAGGCGCTCCCGCCGCAGGTCGAGGAAGCGGTATTTCAGGCGGATCTCCTCGCCCGCGTCCTGGTCGGAGGCGACCTGCAGCGGCAGCACCTCTGCCACCGAATGCACCTCGACCGCATCGGCGCGCACCTCGACCGCCCCGGTCGGGATGGCGGGGTTCACGGTTTCGGCCGAGCGCGCGACGACACGGCCGGTCACCGTGACGACGCTTTCGACGCGCAGCCCCTCCAGGGCGGCAAAGCCGCTCTCGCCCTGTTCGGCCACCACCTGGGTCAGGCCGTAGTGGTCGCGCAGGTCGATGAACAGCAGTTGGCCGTGATCGCGCTTGCGGTGGATCCAGCCGGAGATGCGGACGGTCTGCCCGACCTCGGCAAGGGTCAGGGCGGCGCAGGTGTGGGAACGGTAGCGGTGCATGTCTCGCCTCAAGGATGCGGCGGGTTAGCACGGGCCAGATGCTTTTCCAAGGCATCCGCGACCATCTCGGGCGTGATGGCGTCGATCCGCCGCCCTTCGCCGCGAATCGCCGTCCCGGCCGCAGCGTAGGGGGCGTATTTTGCCGGGTCGGTCGGCCCGAACAGGCTGACCAGCGGGGCACCGCCGGCGGCCAGCATGTGGCCGGTGCCCGAGCAGTTGGCCACCGCCCCGGCAAGCCGCCCGGCGAGGGCTACGGTCAGCGCCGGGGAATCGAGCGCCGGCAGCAGGCTGCCCGGCACCGCGGCCAGCGCGTCGGCCCATTCCCGCTC
>CAZEQG010000232.1:0-5584 GCA_964514295.1 uncultured Alphaproteobacteria bacterium | reverse complement strand
GGCCGGTCAGGTCCTGCTTCATCAGGGCGACGGCGGCCGGGCTGCCGATCGAGATGCGCACGTCGCCGGGCCTGACCGGGCCATGGCTGATCGCCGGCCGGCGGCCGGCAATGCCGGCGATGATGCCGGCGAGATCGAGCACGCTGGTGCCGCGCCCGGTGCAGACGTTGAGCACCTCCGCCCCCGCGCCGGCGCCGGCCATCGCCGCCAGAAGATGGCTGACCACGTCGCCGACGAAGATGAAATCGCGGGTCTGTCCGCCATCGCCGTGGATGGTCAGGCCCTGGCCGGCGGCGATCCGTCCGGCGAAGATGGCGATCACCCCCGAATAGGGCGAGCGCGGGTCCTGTCGCGGGCCGTAGACGTTGAAGAAGCGCAGGCCGACCGTCGGCACGCCATGCGACAGCCAGGCGACCCGGCCATGCAGTTCGCAGCCCAGCTTGTCCGCGCCATAGGCCGAGACCGGGCGGGTCGGCGCGGTTTCGGCGAGCGGGCAGTCGGCGCTGTCGCCATAGACCGCGGCCGAGGAGGCGTAGACCACGGGGATCCGTCCGGCGCGGCGGGCGGCGTCGAACACGGTCACCGCCGCCGTCTGGTTCGCGCGGTGGGTGCCGAGCCAATCCTCCACCCCGCGCTCGACCGAGGCGATGGCAGCTAGGTGGAAGCAGCCATCGCAGCCCGCCATCGCCCGGCCGACCAGGTCCGGCTCCGCGGCATCGCCGACCAGCAGCTCGGCCCTGGGGTCGAGGTTGGCCCGCCGCCCGGTCGACAGGTCGTCGAGAACCACCACCCCATCGCCCCGGCGCAGCAGGGCATCGACCAGATGGGAGCCGATGAAGCCGCAGCCGCCGGTGACCAGATAGCGCGCCATCAGTTCCCCATCCCGAGGTAGGATTTCACCTGGTTGACGAAGTCCGCGACGTTGATCGGCTTCTGGATGTAGCCGTCGAAGCCGGCGGCCAGCAGCGTGTCGGCCGATGTCGTCTTCGAGCCGGTGGACACCGCCACGATCGGGCGGGCCGCGTAGTCCTCGCTGCCGCGCAGGGTCTTCATCACCTCGATGCCGCTGGTATCGGGCAGCATGATGTCCAGCAGCACCAGGTCGGCCTTGGCCTCGGCCGCCAGGTCGAGGGCGCTGCGCCCGTCGCGGGCGGCCAGCAGCTTCACGTTCAGCGGCGCCAGGCAGGCGGCATAGAGCTTCTGCACCAGCACGCTGTCTTCGACGATGAGGATGGTCTTCATCCGCCCGATTTCCCGCAGATCGGCTCCCCGCGCCATCGGCCAAAGGTCGCAAGGATGAAATTGCGCACGGACATTGCTGCCCGTGTGGCAAGTTGTAGCCTGCGGGCGGGGGCCATTCCAGCGCCAAACACGGTATCTGTCTCAAATATGAGGGACTTATGTGCGGAATCATCGGCATCGTTGGCCGCGAGGCGGTGGCGGAGCGGATCGTCGAAGGGCTGCGGGGGCTTGAGTATCGCGGCTATGATTCGGCCGGGGTGGCGACGCTGGAGGGCGGCGCGATCGAGCGGCGGCGGGCCGAGGGCAAGCTTGCGAACCTTGCCGCCCTGGTCGCCCGGGCGCCGCTGCCGGGCCTGCTCGGCATCGGCCACACGCGCTGGGCAACCCATGGCGCCCCCAACGAGACCAACGCCCATCCCCATTCCGACGGCCGCGTCGCCGTGGTGCACAACGGCATCATCGAGAACCACCGCGAGCTGAGGGAGGAGCTGGAGGCGAAAGGCCACCGCTTCGAGACAGCGACCGATACCGAGACCGTGGTCCATCTGCTGTCCGCCTTCCTTGGCCAGGGGCTGTCGCCGCTGGCGGCCTTCCAGGCGGCGATCGGGCGCCTGCACGGCGCCTTCGCGCTGGCGGTGATCATCCGCGACGCGCCGGACCGGCTGTTCTGCGCCCGCCGCGGCAGTCCGCTGGCGATCGGCCATGGCGAGGGGGAGATGTATCTGGGATCGGATGCGATCGCGCTGGCCCCGATGACCGACCGCATCACCTATCTTGAGGACGGCGACCATGGCGTGGTCGAGCGCGGCGGCCTCAGCCTGTTCGATGCCGGCGGCGCGCCGGTGCAGCGGCCGAGCGTGCTGTCGCCGGCCTCCGGCGCGATGATCGGCAAGGGCAACCACCGCCACTTCATGCACAAGGAGATATTCGAGCAGCCGGGCGTGCTGGGCGACCGGCTGCGCAACCTGATCGATCCGGCCACGCGCCGGGTCCGCATGCCGTTCCTCGATCTCGACCTGGCGGCGCCGGGACGGCTCACCATCGTTGCCTGTGGCACCAGCTACTATGCGGGGATGGTTGCGAAGTACTGGTTCGAGGGGCTGTGCCGGGTGCCGGTGGAGGTCGATATCGCCTCGGAGTTCCGCTACCGCGATCCGGTGCTGCCGCCGGGCGGGCTGTGCCTGTTCATCTCGCAGTCCGGCGAGACCGCCGACACGCTCGCCGCCCTCGACCATGCCCGCCGGCACGGCCAGACCTGCCTGGCCGTCGTCAACGTGCCGCGCAGCTCGATCGCCCGCCAGGCCCATGGCGCGCTGCACACCTATGCCGGGCCGGAGATCGGGGTGGCCTCGACCAAGGCCTTCACCAGCCAGCTCGGGGTGCTGGCCTGCCTGGCGCTGGCGATGGCGGACGCGCGCGGCACCCTGGCGCCGGAAAAGCTCGCCGAGCTGACCCAGGCGCTGATCGAGGTGCCGGCGGCGATTGCCGGCGTGCTGGCCGCCGAGGATCACATCCACGCCATCGCGCGTGGCCTCCAGGGCGTGCGCAGCGCCCTCTACCTGGCCCGCGGCGCCTGCTATCCGATCGCCCTCGAAGGGGCGCTGAAGCTGAAGGAGATCAGCTACATCCACGCCGAGGGCTATGCCGCCGGCGAGATGAAGCACGGGCCGATCGCGCTGATCGACGAGCATGTGCCGGTGGTGGTGCTGGCCCCCAGCGACGCGCTGTTCGAGAAGACCGCCTCCAACATCCAGGAGGTGGCGGCGCGCGGCGGCCGGCTGATCATCGCCGGCGATCCGGCGGCGCTGTCGCGGCTCAGCGAGCTGCCGGGCGCGCGCATCCCGCTCGCCGCCTGCCACCCCTTCGTGGCGCCGCTGGTCTATGCCGTGCCGATGCAGCTTCTGGCCTACCACGCCGCCGTGCTGCACGGCACGGATGTCGACCAGCCGCGCAACCTCGCCAAGTCGGTGACCGTGGAGTAGGCTCTGCGGCATGGCCGAGCGCGCGCTCTACGACGAGGATTTCCACGCCTGGACGGTCGAACAGGCGGCCGCCCTGCGGCGGGCCGGGCAGGCGCGGGTCAACACGCCCCAGGCGGTCGACTGGCAGAATGTCGCCGAGGAGGTGGAGGGCATGGGGAGAAGTCAGAAATCGGCGATCCGCAGCGCGCTGACCAGTCTCCTCGAACACCTCCTCAAGCTCGCCTATTCGCCCGACCGGCCGCCGCGCGCCGGCTGGAAGCGCTCGGCCTACAATGCCCGCTACCTGATCGCCGACGAGATCGCCGACAGCCCGAGCCTGGCCGGCTATCCGGCGGCGGTGCTGGCCACCTGCTATGCCAGGGCGCGCAAGGCGGCGGCGGGCGACCCCTCGGTCGCCCCGCTGCCGGACGCCTGCCCCTTCGACCTCGACACCCAGGTGCTGGCCGAGGACTGGTTCCCGGAGCCGTCGTGAGCGGTCTTCTGGCCTATGGCCGGCAGACGATCGAGGATGACGACGTGGCCGCCGTCGCCGCGGCGCTGCGCGGCGAGTATCTGACCACCGGGCCGCTGGTCGAGCGTTTCGAGGCGGCGCTGGCGGCGGCGACGGGGGCCGCGCATGCGGTTGCCTGCGGCAATGGCACCCAGGCGCTGCATCTGGCCTGCCTTGCTGCCGGGCTGGGTCCGGGCGACCTTGCCGTGGTGCCGGCGGTCACCTTCCTGGCCACCGCCAATGCCGTGCGCTATTGCGGGGCCGAGGTGGCCTTCGCCGATGTCGATCCCGACAGCGGGCTGATGACCGCGGCGACCGCGGCCCGGGCGCTGGACCGGGCGGGCGGCGCGGCGAAGGCGGTGCTGCCGGTGCATCTGGCCGGCCAGATGGCCGATGTCGAGGCGATCGGCGCGCTGGCGCCCTGGACGGTGATCGAGGATGCCTGCCACGCGCTGGGCACCGCCTGGACGGACCGCGCCGGCCGCCCGCGCCGGGTCGGCGATGCTAATCTCGCCACCTTCTCCTTCCATCCGGTAAAGACCGTGACGACGGCCGAAGGCGGGGCGGTGACGACGGCCGATGCGGGGCTGGCGGCGCGCATGCGCAGCCTGCGCAGCCATGGCATGACGCGGCCGCCGGGGGCGGCGCCCTGGGTCTACGAGATGGCGGAGATCGGCTTCAACTACCGCCTTCCCGACCTGCTCTGCGCCCTCGGCCTCAGCCAGCTTGCCAAGCTCGACCGTTTCGTCGCCCGCCGGCGGGCGCTGGCGGCGCGCTACGACCGGCTGCTGGCCGGCTTCGGCAACCGGCTGCGGCCGCTGGCGCGGCGGCCGGCCTGCGACCCGGCCTGGCATCTCTATGTGGTGCTGGTCGATTTTGCCGCCTGCGGGCGCGACCGCGCGGCGGTGATGGCGGGGTTGCGGGAGCGCGGCATCGGCAGCCAGGTGCACTATATCCCGGTGGCCGACCAGCCCTACTACCGCGCCCGCTATGGCCCGCAGGACCTGCCCGGGGCCCGCGCCTTCTATGCCCGCTGCCTGTCGCTGCCGCTGTTCCCGGCGATGGCCGAGGGGGATCCCGACCGCGTGGTGGCGGCGCTTGCGGAGGTGCTCGGCCTGTAGGGCGCCCGGCCCTTGTCAAAGTTCCCTTTGTGTTCTATTAACGTTTCCTGGGCTGCGGCAGGATGGGCGTTGGGGGGAAGGCGGATGGACAGGACGATCATCGGGCCGGATGGCCGGGCGCGCTGCCGCTGGTGCGGGGCGGCGCCGGCCTTTCTCGACTATCACGACCGCGAATGGGGCTTCCCGGTCGCCGATGATCGCCGCCTGTTCGAGAAGCTGTGCCTGGAGGGCTTCCAGTCCGGCCTGAGCTGGCGCACCATCCTGGAGAAGCGGGAGAATTTCCGCGCCGCCTTCCACGGCTTCGAGATCGAACGTATCGCCGCCTTCACCGAGGCCGATGTCGCCCGGCTGCTCGCCGACAAGGGCATCGTGCGCCATCGCGGCAAGATCGAGGCGGTGGTGAACAACGCCAGGCGGGCGCAGGAGCTGGTGCGCCAGGAAGGCTCGCTCGCCGCCTATCTCTGGCGCCATGAGCCGGCTGCCGCCGATCTGCCGCCCCCGCAGAGCGCCTCGACCTCTCCGGCCTCCGTCGCACTGTCCAGGGACCTGCTGAAGCGGGGCTGGAAATTCGTCGGCCCCACCACCGTCTACGCCTTCATGCAGGCGATGGGGCTGATCAACGACCATGTCGAGGACTGCGTGATCCGGGCCGAGGTCGCCGCGGCGCGGGCGGCCTTCCGCCGGCCGGGGCTGGACTGAGCGGGCCGGGAACCGGCTGAGCAGGCACGCACAGTCGGCCGCCGCCGCGA
>CAZEQG010000231.1:5363-5589 GCA_964514295.1 uncultured Alphaproteobacteria bacterium | reverse complement strand
AAGACCGAGAGCCCCTCGGTCCGCCGCGCGACCTTGTCCTTCGCCGTCGTCCGCGCGAGCAGGAGCATCAGGTCCGAGTGCTCGGCGCGGCTGGTCCAGATCTTCTGGCCGTTGACGATGTAGCGGTCCCCTTCGCGGCGGGCGAAGGTGCGCAGGCTGGTGGTGTCGGTGCCGCGGGTGGGCTCGGTCGCGCCGAGGGCCTGCAGGCGCAGCTCCCCGCTCGCGA
>CAZEQG010000231.1:0-5238 GCA_964514295.1 uncultured Alphaproteobacteria bacterium | reverse complement strand
CCGCCCCGCCCCGCCACGCTCCTCGGGGATGAGGGCGCCGCGACAGCCCGCCTCGGTCAGCGCGCGCACGAACTCGGTGGGGTAGCCGCGGCGGGCGTCCAGCGCGCGCCAGTACTCGCCGGGGAAGCGGGCGCAGAGCTTGCGCACCTCCTGCCTGATCGCGGCGAAGGGCGCATCTTCCTCCGCCATCGTCAGCCGGTCCCCAGCCGCGCGGCGGCGCGCTCCGTCGCGGCGCGGCGGCGGGCAAGGAAGCCGGCGATCTTCGCACGCTGTGCCGCCACCACCTCGGCCGGCACGCTGCGCGGCGAGCCGCCGGGGAAGGGCGGGGCGGGGTCGTATTCGATCTGGAGCTGGATCGCCTTCGCCGCCTCCTCGCCCAGCGCCTCGGCCACCACGGCCAGCGCGAAGTCGATGCCGGAGGTCACGCCGGCCCCGGTGATGCGGTCGCCGTCCACCACCACGCGCTCGGCCACCGGGGTGACGCCGAGCAGGGCAAGCTGGTCGAGCGATGACCAGTGGCAGGTCGCCCGCCGGCCCGCCAGCAGCCCGGCCGCCGCCAGCACCAGCGAGCCGGTGCACACCGAGGTGACATAGCGGCAGCCGGCCGCCACCCGGCGCAGGAAGGCCAGGGTCTCGGCATCCTCCATCAGCTCGATCTGGCCGGGGCCGCCGGGCACGCAGATGAGGTCGAGCGGCGGGCAGTCGGCGAAGGTCGCGGTCGGCAGGATGGCAAGGCCGCGGTCGCTGGCGACCGGGTCGCGGGTCTTCCAGATCAGATGCGCCGTCGCACCCGGCACCCTGGCCAGCACCTCGTAGGGGCCGGTGAGGTCGAGCTGGGTCAGGCCCGGAAACAGGAGGAAGCCGATCGATGCCAGTGCCATGGCCGCTCCTTGTCAGCCCGCCAGCAGCCGCGCCAGGGCGGCCCGGATGGGGTCGGGGATGGGGTGCGGCCGGCTGGTCGCACGCTCGACGAAGACATGCACGAAATGCCCGGTCGCCGCCGCCGCCTCGACGCCCTGGCGGAACAGGCCGATCTCGTAGCGCACCGAGGAGTTGCCGAGCTTGCCCACCCGCAGGCCGCCCTCGATCACCTCGGGAAAGGTGAGCTGCTGGTGGAAGCGGCAGAAGCTCTCGACCACGAAGCCGATCACCGGCCCGGCATGGATGTCGAGCCCGCCGGCGCGGATCAGGTATTCGTTCACCAGAGTGTCGAAATAGCTGTAGTAGGTGACATTGTTCACGTGCCCGTAGATGTCGTTGTCCATCCAGCGGGTGGGGATGGACAGCAGATGCGGATAGCGGGCGCGGGACTCCGCGATCGGCTCCGTGCTCATGCGCCCTCCGGCGATGGCGGCAGACCGGCGGCGGGGGCCGCGGGCGCAGCCTCGGGCAGGTAGTCCTCGCGCCGGACGCGCTTGGAGCGGTCGGCGGCGACCACCGAATAGACCACCGGCACCACGAACAGGGTGAGCAGCGTGCCGACCGACAGCCCACCGACGATGACCCAGCCGATCGCCTGCCGGCTCTCCGCCCCGGCGCCGGTCGCGATCGCCAACGGCAGCGAGCCCAGCACCATCGCGCCGGTGGTCATCAGGATCGGGCGCAGGCGCAGGACGGACGCCATCGTCACCGCCTCGCGCTTGGACCGCCCGGTCTCCTGGATCTGGTTGGCGAACTCGCAGATCAGGATGCCGTGCTTGGAGATCAGCCCGATCAGGGTGACCAGACCGATCTGGCTGTAGACGTTCAGCGTGTGGCCGGTGGCCTGGAGGGCGAACAGCGCCCCCAGGATCGACAGCGGCACGGTGATCAGGATGATGAAGGGATCGACGAAGCTTTCGAACTGCGCCGCCAGCACCAGGAAGATGAACAGCAGGGCGAGGCCGAAGGTGACGTAGAGCCCGGCAGAGCTTTCCATGAACTCGCGCGACTGCCCGTCATAGTCGAACTGGGTGCCGGGCGGAAAGGTCTCTGCGGCGGCGGCGCGCACGAAGGCCAGCGCCTCGCCCTGGGAGTAGCCGGGGGCGAGGTTGGCGGTGATCTTCACGCTGCGCCAGCGGTCGAAATGGTTCAGGTCCTGCGGGGCAACGCCCTCGCTGAGGGTCACCATTGCGCCCAGCGGCACCAGCGCGTTGTCGTGGCCGCGCACGAAGATGCGGTTCAACTGGTCGGGATCGCGCCGCTCGTTCTCGTTGATCTGCACGATCACGTCGTACTGTTCGGCGCCGCGCTTGAAGCGGGTGACCTGGCGCCCGGCCAGCATGGTCTCCAGCGCCCGGCCGATCGCCGCCACCTCGACGCCGAGATCGCCGGCGAGATCGCGGTCGATGTCGACGCGCAACTGCGGGGTGTTCAGCTTCAGGTCGCTTTCCAGCCCGACCAGCCCCGGGTTCTGCCGCAGCACCGCCATCAGCCGGTCCACATCGCCGGCGATGGTATGATAGTCGCGCGAATCCTTCACCACGAACTCGATCGGCTTGGCGAAGGGATTGCTGCCGAGCGATCCGGGCGTGATCGGGAAGTTGAGATAGCCGGGGTTCATGAACATCGGCGGCCCCAGCGCCTGGGCGATGGCGATGGCGTGGCGCTGGCGCTTCGACCAGTCGGTCAGCTTGATGAAGCCCAGCCCCTGCGAGGCGACCGGCAGCAGCGAGCCGCTGATGCCCACCACCAGGCCGGTGACCTCGGCTTCCGGCACCTGGCCGATCACCGCCTCGGTCATCTTGGCGTAGGCGGTCATGTAGTCGACCGTCGCACCCTCCGGCCCGATCATCACGGTGAACAGGACACCGCGATCCTCCAGCGGCGCCAGCTCGGAGCGGAGCTGCTGGAACACCACCACGATGCTGATGCCGACCAGTGCGAGCACCGGCAGCACGGCGATGCGGTTGGCCAGCACCGCCTCCAGCGCCCGGCGGTAGCCGGCATCCAGCGCCGACAGCAGGCGCCCCAGCACCCGCGCCGGCAGGGCCGGATGCGGCTCGTGCTTCAGCAGCAGCGAGCACATCATCGGCGACAGCGTCAGCGCCACGAAGCCCGAGATCAGCACCGCGGCGGCGAGGGTCAGGGCGAACTCGGTGAACAGCTTGCCGGTGCGCCCCTCCATGAAGCCGATCGGCACATAGACGGCGGCAAGGGTAATCGTCATCGCGATCACCGCGAAGGCGATCTCGCGCGAGCCCACGAAGGCGGCGCGGATCGGGTGCATGCCCTCCTCGACATGGCGGTGGATGTTCTCCAGCACGACGATGGCGTCGTCGACCACCAGCCCGATCGCCAGCACCATCGCCAGCAGGGTCAGCGTGTTGATGCTGAAGCCCATGGCCAGCATGATCGAGCAGGTGCCGATCAGCGACACCGGGATGGTGACCAGCGGCACCAGCGTCGCCCGGAAGGAGCGCAGGAACAACAGGATCACCGCCAGCACCAGCAGCACCGCCTCGATCAGCGTCGACTGCACGTTGGCGATCGATTTCTCGATGAACTGGCTGGAGTCGTAGGTGTCGCGGTCGTCGAGCGTCATGCCGTCGGGCAGCAGCCGGCGCAGCTCGGGCATGCGCGCGCGGATCGCCTGGCTGATCTCCAGCGGGTTCGCAACCGCCTGCTTGACCACGCCGAGCCCGACCGCGACATCGCCATTCATCCGGAACGCCACCCGGTCGCTCTCCACCCCCAGCGCCACGCGCCCGACATCGCGCAGCCGCACCAGATGGCCGTCGCGGTTGGCCACCACCAGCTCGTTGAACTGGGCGACGGAGTTGATGTCGGTCCTGGTCAGCACGGTGAACTCGCGCTGCGCGCTCTCCACCCGGCCCCCCGGCACCTCGAGATTCTGCGCCCGCAGCGCCGCCTCCACATCCTGCGGCGTCAGCCCGAAGCTGGCCAGGCGCAGCACGTCGAGCCACACCCGCATGGCATAGCGCCGCTCGCCGAAGATCTCGACATCCGCCACGCCCGGAATGGTCTGCAGCGCATCCTGCACGTAGCGGTCGGCAATCTCGGTGATCTGGGCCGGGCTGTGGCGGTCGGAGCGCATCACCAGCCAGTAGATCGGCTGGGCATCGGCCTGCACCTTCGCCACGATCGGCTCGTCCACGTCATCGGGCAGGCGCTGGCGCACGCGCGCGACGCGGTCGCGCACCTCGGCGGCGGCATTGTCGGGGTCGCGCGACAGCACGAAGCTGATGTTGATGACCGAGGTCTCCTCGCGGCTGATCGAGGTCATCAGCTTCACGCCCTCGATGCCGGCGATCGAATCCTCCAGGATCTTGGTCACCTGGGTCTCGATGATCTGGGCCGAGGCGCCGTCATAGGTGGTGGTCACCTGCACCGCCGGCTCGTCGATCTGCGGATATTCGCGTACCGTCAGCCGCTGGTAGCTGATGACGCCGAGCAGCACCACTGTGATCGACAGCACCGTGGCGAAGACCGGGCGCTTGATGCACAGGTCGGAGATCAGCATGGCCGCCCCCCCGCCTAGCCGTTGTTCTCGATCTCGATCTCCTCGTCAGGCGGGGCGATCGAGACGAAGCTGGGCGGCGCGGGGGCGACCGGCATGCCAGGCCGCAGCTTCTGGTGTCCGGCGGTCACCACCTTGTCGCCCGGCGCGACGCCGGAGAGCACCTCGACATGGGCGGCGATCCGCATGCCGATGGTCACCGGCGCCGGCGCGGCCTTGCCGTCCACCACCTTCACCACCAGGTAGTTGCCGCCCTGCGGGATCACCGCCTGCTCGGGCACGAAGGTGCTGCCGCGCCGCTCGTCCATGCGCACGGTGACCGAGACGAACTGCCCCGGCCGCAGCGCGCCGTCCTTGTTGTCGGCGATGGCCTGCACCTGGATCGCCCTGGCGGTGCGGTTGACCCGCGGATCGACGGCGGCCACGAAGGCTTCGAACTGGCGGTCGGGGAAGGCCTCGCTGCGGAAGATCACGCGCGCGCCGGTCTTCACCTGTGGCAGGAAGCGTTCGGGCAGGGTGAAATCCACCTTGATCGGCTGCACCTGCTCCAGGTTCACCAGGTCCTGGCCGACCGCCACATAGTCGCCAAGGCTGATCTTGCGTATGCCGACGATGCCCTCGAAGGGCGCCCGGATCACTGACTTCTCCAGCGTCGCCTGGGCCAGCCGCACCCGCGCCTCGTCATTGCGCAGCGCCGCCACCGCCTCGTCACGCGCGCGCGCCGTGCCGGCCCCGCGCGCCACCAGGTCGTTCGCCCGCTCGAACTGCTGCTGCGACAG
>CAZEQG010000230.1:0-5614 GCA_964514295.1 uncultured Alphaproteobacteria bacterium | reverse complement strand
CGCCGGGCGCTCGGCGATGTGGCCCGGCGCCACGGCCTGGAGGCGGGAACGGCCGGCCGCCTGCTGGCCCGGATGCGGGTGGCCGATGATCTGCTCGACCGGCGGGCGGACCAGGTGTCCGGCGGCGAGCTGCAGCGCGTGGCGCTGGCCCGGGCGCTGCTCGTGGACCCGGTGTTCCTGTTCGCCGACGAGGCCAGCTCGCGGCTTGATCCGGTGACCCAGGCCGACGTCATGGCCCTGCTGCGCGAGCAGGTGGCGGAACGGCGGATGGGCCTGCTGCTGGTGACCCACGACCGCGACCTGGCAGCCGGGATGACCCGGCAGCGCGTCGACCTCGGCTAGCCCCGCCGGATGCCGCCGGGGCCGGCGGCCAGCCGGTCGAGCGCACCGTATTCGTGGCTCAGGCGGAAGCTCAGCATCGACTGGGCCATGCGCAGGCTCTCTCCGGGATCCTCCAGCACGCTGAGGTCGTCGGCCCCCAGCAGCAGCGGCGGCAGGGCGGCGCAATGGACGTATTTCATCCCCGCCTCGCGCCGCACCATCAGCGACAGCCGGTCGGACGGCAGGGAGAACCAGCGCTCCGCCTCCTTCTCGCGGACATCGCGCAGGTCGAAGGACCAGTGGGCGGCATCCCGCCACGCCTCGGGCTCGCCGCCGGCAAGGAAGGGGCTGAGCGCCAGCCCGTCGCACTGGTCGGGGATCGGCAGGCCCAGCAGGTCCAGGATCGTCGGCATCACATCGACCGATTCGGTGAAGCGGTCGACCCGGCCTGGCACGATGCCGGGACCGCTGACGATCAGCGGGATGTGGAAGGAGCTGTCGAACCAGGCATGCTTGCCGAACAGCCACTGGTCGCCCCACTGCTCGCCATGGTCGGAGGTCAGCACGACCAGCGTGTCGTCGCCCTGCCCGCTGGCCGCCAGCCAGTCGAGCAGGCGGCCGATATGATGGTCGGCCTCGGCCATCAGGCACAGATAGGTGGCGCGCGCCAGGGCCTCGGTCTCGGGGTCGAGGTCGCGTACCAGCCCGCGGCCATCGGGCCAGAATTTTTCCAGCCGGTTGGTGGCATGCAGGAAGCCCAGCACCGGATGGGTCGCAGCCTCGGCCTCCGGGCTGAAGCGGCGGCGTGGCGGCGGCAGCGCCTCGGGTCCGATCAGGCTGTTCCAGGGCGCCGGCGCGATCCAGGGCGGGTGCGGGCGAAGATAGGAGACATGCACGAACCACGGCGCATCCAGCGCCATGTCCAGGTGGTCGATCACCCGGTCGGTCAGCCACGCCGTCTCGGAATCCTCGGCGGCGAAGGGCGCCGCATCGCCCGGACGGCCCTGGTAGATGGCAAATTCGGGCCCCGGGATGGCGATGCCCCGGCGCTTCAGATGGGCGAGCCAGGCGGCCTGATGGGCCGGCAGGAAATGCCCCGGCTCGAAGCCCGCCAGCACCTGCTCGTAGCTGGTCAGCGACGGATCGGCGGCGGGCAGGCCGCGCGGGTCGGGGGTGGTGTCGGTATAGCCGAACAGCACCGGGCGGTATCCGGCCTTGCGCAGCTCCAGCGCCAGGTTGGTGTGGCGGGCATCGAGCGGGGTGCCGTTGCGGATGGCGCGGTGGTTGTGGGCATAGAGCCCGGTCAGCAGGCTGGCCCGTGACGGCCCGCAGGGGGCGGCGTTGGCGTAGTGGCGGGCGAAGTGCACGCCGCCGGCCGCCAGGCGGTCGAGGTTCGGGGTGCGGGCGGCGGGGTGGCCGAGGCTGGACAGGCAGTCGCCCCGCCACTGGTCGGCCGTGATGAGCAGCACGTTCATGGGCCGAGCCTAGCACGCCGGCGGGCTGCAGGAATGTGACGGCAGGCCGGCAGATGGCGGTCGCGCAAGGCTGCCCCCTCCCCGCCGGGGCGGGGAGGGGGCGGGATCGGGGTCAGGCCGGCACGTCGACCAGCACGATCTCGGCATCCTCGCTTGCCTTCACCACCACCTTCTCCAGGTCCTTGATGGCGACGCCGTCGCGGGCGGCGGCCGGGATGCCGTTTACCAGGATGGCGCCCTTGGCCGCCACCAGATAGGCCATGCGGCCCGCCGGCATCTGGTGCTCGACCTGCTGGCCGGCGGCAAGGCTCGCCCCCAGCACGGCGGCGTCCTGATGGATCGGCAGGGCGCCGGTATCGCCGCTGCGCCCCGAGGCCAGCGCCACCAGCCGGCCGGCGCTCGCCCCCTTGGGGAACTGCCGCTGCTCCCAATAGGGCTTCACCTGGGCGCGGGCGGGCAGGATCCAGATCTGGAAGATGCGCGTCGGATCGGCCTCGCGGTTGTATTCGGCGTGCACGATGCCGGTGCCCGCACTCATCACCTGCACGTCGCCGGCCTCGGTGCGGCCGACATTGCCCAGCCGGTCGTGATGGGTGATGGCGCCTTCGCGGACGTAGGTCACGATCTCCATGTCGCGATGGCCGTGCGGGTCGAAGCCGGTGCCCGGCGCGATCTGGTCGTCGTTCCACACCCGAAGCGCGCCCCAGCCCATGCGCGACGGGTCCATGTAGTGGCCGAAGCTGAAATGGTGGCGGGCGTTCAGCCACTCATTGTCGAACCGGCCGAGGCTGTTGAAGGGACGCACTTCGATCATGGCACGCTATCCTTTCAGCTTCTTGGCGATTGCCGCGACATGACGGCCCTGGAAGCGGGCCAGCGACAGCTCCTTGGCGGTGGGCTGGCGGCTGCCGTCGGGGCCGGCCAGGGTGGCGGCACCATAGGGCGAGCCGCCCCGCACCTCGGAGATGTCGGTCAACTCCGGCGCCGTGTAGGGCAGGCCGACATAGACCATGCCATGATGCAGCAGCGTGGGGATGAAGGTAAGGATCGTCGCCTCGCCGCCGCCGCCGGTGCCGGTCGAGGCGAACACCGAGGCGACCTTGCCGACGAGCGCGCCCTTGCTCCACAGCCCGCCGGTCTGGTCCAGGAAGTTGCGCATCTGGGCCGCCATGTTGCCGAAGCGGGTGGGCGTGCCGAAGATGATGGCGTCATAGTCGGCGAGCTCCGCCGGGGTGGCCACCGGGGCCGCCTGGTCGAGCTTCATGTGGAACTGCCGGGCAATCTCCTCGGGCACCAGCTCGGGCACCCGCTTGATCGTCACCTCGACGCCCTCGACCTCGCGCGCGCCCTCGGCCACGGCGCCGGCCATGGTTTCGATGTGGCCCCAGCTCGAATGATAGAGAACCAGAAGCTTGGTCATCAAAATCTCCCAGGAACAGCGGAATCCGTTCGCCGGCAGAGATGGTCGCCATTGGCGCTGGCGACAATCGAGGCTTCGGGAATAAGATTGTTTCCGGATGGAAACGGAGCGCGCGGTGGATTCGCTGCTGGGACTGGCGGTCTTCGCCCGGGTGGTGGAGCTGGAGAGCTTCACCGCGGCGGCCGAGCGGCTCGGCCTGTCGAAGGCCTCGGTCTCGAAGCAGGTCGCCCGGCTGGAGCAGCGGTTGGGGGCGCGGCTGCTGAACCGTACCACCCGCCGGCTGTCCCTGACCGAGGCGGGGTCGGTGTTCTTCGACCACTGCAAGCGCATCCTCGCCGAGGCCGAGGCGGCGGAGGAGGCGGTCGGCCAGCTCCGCGCCAGCCCGCGCGGGCTCCTGCGGGTGAATGCCGGGGTCAGCTTCGCGGCCCGCCACATGGGGCCGGTGATCAAGGATTTCCTGGTCGCCCATCCCGGCGTGACCATCGAGCTGACCGTCGCCGACCGCTTCGTCGACCTGGTGGAGGAAGGCTATGACCTGGCCGTGCGCATCGGGCGGATGGCGGAAACCTCGCTGATCGCCCGCCGGCTGTCGCCGATCCGTCCGATGATCGTGGCCTCCCCGGCCTATCTGGCGCGGCGCGGCCGGCCGGCCGAGCCGCAGGACCTGGCCGGCCACGAGGTGATCGGCTACGCCTATCAGCCCAGCGGCGACGTCTTGCGGCTGCGCGGGCCGGGGGGCGAGGCAGCGGTGCGCAGCAGCGGCCGGCTGAAGGTGAACAATGGCGAGGTGATGCTGGCGGCGGCGGAAGCGGGGATGGGTGTGGCGGTGCTGCCGAGCTTCATCTCCGGCGATGCGCTGCGCGCCGGCACGCTTGAGCGGGTGCTGCCCGGCTGGTCGATGGAGCCGTCCATCCTCTATGCCGTCTATCCCCCGGCCCGCCCTGCGCCCGGCAAGACGCGGGCCTTCGTCGACCACCTGGCCACCGTCTTCGGGGCGGAGCCCTATTGGGACCGCGGGCTGCTGGGCTGAGCCGGGGCTACGAACCGCCGCGCCGGGCGAAGGCGGCCAGCGCCGCGATCAGCAGGTCGATGTCGGCCTTCAGCTTGGGGAAGCCTTCGGTGCGGGTGATGTGCACCTCGTCCATGTAGAGGGCGCGGTTCACCTCGATCTGCAGCGCGTGCCGGTGCTCGGCCGGCCGGCCGTGGCGCCGCACCAGCTCTGCGCCTTTATAGGGATCGTTCACGTTGACGCTGTAGCCGCGCTCGCGCAGCAGCCCGACCACCAGCCCGATGAAGGCCGGCGCGCAGGTCGTGCCGTCGCGGTCGGAAATCACGAAGTCCGGCCGGCGGGCGCCATTGTCGGTGCTCATGGTGCTGCCGACCGACTTCATCGAGTGGCAGTCGACGTGCCAGACCGCGCCGAAGCGCTGATGCAGCCCGTCCAGCGCGATCTTCAGCGCGTCGTGATAGGGCTCGTAGTAGCGGGTGATGCGGGCCTGCACCTCGGCGACCGACAGGCGGCGGTCGTACATCGGCTGGCCGGGCACTGCCAGCCGGCGGATCAGCGACAGGCCAAGCTCGGTCTTCTGGCTCGGCTTCAGCGGCACCGGCCAGGGCTCGGCCAGCAGCTCCGGGTCGATGTCCAGCACGTCGCGGTTGGTGTCGATGTAGCTGCGCGGAAACTCGGCCGCGATCAGCACCGCGCCGTGCAGCGGGGCGGCGGCGTAAAGCTCGTCGATGAAGGCATCCTCGCCGGTGCGCAGCGGCCAGATCGGCGCCACCGTGCCGAAATCGGCCGGGTAGAGGTCACCGCTGTGCGGCGAATCGAAGACCAGCGGCACCGCCTCGACCAGCGGCTCGTAGCGGCGCAGCACGCCGGGCAGGACATGGATCACCAGAACACCTCCGCGCCAAGTTCGGCAAGGGCAGGGTCGCGAGTCACCACCGCCACCCCTTCCGTGATCGCCTGCGCGGCGATCAGCCTATCCCAGGGGTCACGGCCCGCGCCCGGCAGTCGCGCCGCCAGGGCGGCATGCCGGGCATCGATCGGCAAGATGACGAAACCTTCGTCGAGCAGTGCCTCGGGCAGCGGCGGCAGGGCGTCTGCCTGACTGCCACGCTTCCACTCCAGCTCGTAGATGGTCGCCGCCGACACCAGCAGTTCGCTGTCCGCCGCGCTGAGGGCGGAGAGCGCACGGGCAGACAGGGACTCCTCCGCGGCCAGGAACCAGATCAGCGCATGACTGTCGAGCAGCAGCCGCGTCACTTTCGCAATCCGCGGTTGTCGGTGGTGTCGCCGGCCCAGGCGGCTGCGGTCTGCGGGTCGACTGGCGCGAGCAGCCCTGCGACATCGAGGCCGAGACCGCGCCAGGCGCCGGGGCGCGGGCGCCGGGCGGGG
>CAZEQG010000229.1:0-5626 GCA_964514295.1 uncultured Alphaproteobacteria bacterium | reverse complement strand
TGAGCCCGTCGAACCATGAGGCGCACCACCGTCCGTGCGGCCGCCTCCCCCTTCGTCCCTCGACAGGCTCGGGATGAGGGGGCTCAGGGTGAGGCGGAATGGGAGGGTGGGGGCAGCGTCGCCAGACCGCACCGCCCCTCCAGTCGCCTCATGGTGAGCCCGTCGAACCATGAGGCGCGGCACCGCAAGCCGGAGGGGGTGGCCACGACCTTCGCAAACCCGGTGTCGGCGATCGGGCCCGAGCGGTACTCCATCAGGCCGCAGCCGATACAGTACGGCAGTGCATCCCGATTGGTCGTCGAGGCGTGCGTCTCATTCGGACGACTGAGACCGGCTAGAACCGATGGTGGCCCACCGGTCCCGCGGCGGCGTTGACGAGCCCGGCTCACGAGTAGCGCCGCTTGGCATAGCCGATCTGCCATCCTCGATAAAGTCAGGCGCCGCCGTGGTCAATGCGTATCCGGAACGGGGTCGTGGCAGCCCCGTTGCGGCCGCGATGGCGTCCGCTTCGTCGACTGCCGCGTTCAAGGGCGGGGTCGCTGTCAACATCATCCGCGCGGGCCCGCACAGAGGCCTGCCATGCGGTTGGCCGATCATGTTGTCGAGCCGGGGGTGAGGTGATATCTGGCGCTCATCATGGGCGAGGGCCTGCGCCCCGCAGACCCCATGTGTCCGTCGGGCGGGGCCAGGCTCCCCGGTGAACACCTCCGATCGACCCACCGCGCAGGTCGTGCAGGGTGCTCGGGCCAAATACTGGCCAGTTCGTTGATCCGATCGCAGGTGCCCCGCCAGAAATCCCCCGCCTTCCCAGTCGCCTCATGGTGAGCTTGGTCGAACCATGAGGCGCGGCACCGTCCGTGCGGCCGCCTCCCCCTTCGACGGGCTCAGGGTGAGGCGGAGTGGGAAGGTGGCGGCAGCGTCGCCAAAACCCATCGCCCTCCCAGCCGCCTCATGGTGAGCTTGGTCGAACCATGAGGCGCACCACCGTCCGTGCGGCCGCCTCCCCCTTCGACGAGCTCAGGGTGAGGCGGAACGAGAGGTTGGCAGCAGCTTCAGCAAAGAACGCCTCCCCCACAGTCGCCTCATGGTGAGCCCGTCGAACCATGAGGCGCCCCGCCGCCGCTGCGGCCGCCGTCGGGGGGCTGCAGGGGCGGCGGCTATGCGGCGTAGCCGAGGGAGCGCAGGGCGGCGGCGATCTCGTCCAGCACGGCCGGGTCGTCGATGGTTGCCGGCATCCGCCAGGGCTGGCGGTCGGCGATCTTCTGCATGGTGCCGCGCAGGATCTTGCCCGAGCGCGTCTTGGGCAGGCGCGCCACCACCACCGCCTGCTTGAAGGCGGCGACCGGGCCGATGCGGTCGCGCACCATCGCCACCACTTCGCGCACGATCTCCTCCGGGGTCTGGTTCACGCCGGACTTCAGCACCAGGAAGCCGAGCGGCACCTGGCCCTTCAGCTCGTCGGCCGCCCCCACCACGGCGCATTCGGCCACCGCCGGATGGGCCGCCAGCACCTCCTCCATGCCGCCGGTCGACAGCCGGTGGCCGGCGACATTGATGATGTCGTCGGTGCGGCTCATCACATGGACATAGCCATCCTCGTCGATGTAGCCGGCATCGCCCGACTGGTAGTGGCCGGGAAAGGCGGAGAGATAGGACTTCTCGTAGCCGGCATCGTTGTTCCACAGCGTGGGCAGGGTGCCGGGCGGCAGTGGCAGCTCGATCGCCAGCGCCCCGATCTCGCCGGGCTTCCGCGGCTGGCCCTCGGCATCCAGCACCTTCAGCCGGTAGCCCGGCATGGCGCGCGTCGGCGAGCCGGGCTTCACCGGCAGCATCTCGACGCCGAGCGGATTGGCCGCGATCGGCCAGCCGGTCTCGGTCTGCCACCAGTTGTCGATCACCGGCACGCCAAGCTTCGCTGCCGCCCATTCCAGGCTCGGCGGGTCGCAGCGCTCGCCGGCCAGGAACAGGGCCTTCAGGCTGGAAATGTCATAGCGCCCGATCAGCCGGCCTTCGGGATCCTCGCGCTTGATGGCGCGCAGCGCCGTGGGGGCCGTGAACAGGCTCTTCACCCGGTGCTGCGCCACGGCCCGCCAGAAGGCGCCGGCATCGGGCGTGCCGACCGGCTTGCCCTCGTAGAGCACCGTGGTGCAGCCGGTCAGCAGCGGGGCATAGACGATGTAGGAGTGGCCCACCACCCAGCCGACATCGGAGGCTGCCCAGTAGACCTCCCCCGGGCCGGTGGCAAAGATGTTCCGCATCGACCAGGTCAGCGCCACCATGTGGCCGCCGGTGTCGCGCACCACGCCCTTGGGAATGCCCGTGGTGCCGGAGGTGTAGAGGATGTAGCAGGGATCGGTCGCGGCCACCGGCACGCAGTCGGCCGGGGCCGCATCCTTCACCGCCTGCCGCCAGTCGATGTCGCGCTCCATCAGCTCGGCGCTTTCCTGCGGGCGCTGCAGGATGATGCACCTCTCAGGCTTGTGCACCGCCATCTGGATGGCGGCATCGAGCAGCGGCTTGTAGGCGACCACGCGGCCCGGCTCCAGCCCGCAGGAGGCGCTGACGATCACCTTCGGCCGGGCATCGTCGATGCGGGTCGCCAGCTCGTTCGCGGCAAAGCCGCCGAACACCACGGAATGGATCGCCCCCAGCCGGCAGCAGGCGAGCATCGCCACCACCGCCTCCGGCACCATCGGCATGTAGACGATCACCCGGTCCCCGCGCCCGACGCCGAGCCGGGCCAGGGCGCCGGCAAAGCGCGCCACCCGGTCGCGCAGCGCGCGGTAGGAGATGTGCTGCACGCTGTCGGTCATCGGGCTGTCATGGATGATCGCCGCCTGCTCGCCGCGGCCGGCCGCGACATGGCGGTCGACGGCGTTCCAGCAGGTGTTGGTCTCGGCCCCGGCGAACCAGCGGAAGAAGGGCGGCCGCGAGGCGTCCAGCACCCGGTCCCAAGGCTTCGTCCAGTCCACCGCCGCCGCCGCCTCGGCCCAGAACCCCTCCGGGTCCTCGGCCGCCCGGCGCTGGAGTTCCGTCAGGCTTGCCATGGCATCCTCCCCAAGCATTTGTTATGCGCAAGTCTAGCCCAAGGGAACCGCCAGGAAACGCCCCAGATGACGGCCTATGACCGCGACCTCGACCGCAATGCCGCCAACCACCTGCCGCTGACGCCGCTGAGCTTCCTCGACCGCGCCGCGGCGGTCTATCCCGAGCGCCCAGCCATCATCCATGGCGGGCTGCGCCGGAACTGGCGGGAGGTCGGCGAACGCTCCCGCCGCCTGGCCTCGGCGCTGGCGAGGCTGGGCGTCGGCCGCGGCGACACGGTGGCGGCGATGCTGCCCAACACGCCGGCCATGGTCGAATGCCATTTCGGCGTGCCCATGGCAGGGGCGGTGCTGAACGCGCTGAACGTGCGGCTCGATGCCGCAACCATCGCCTTCATCCTGAACCATGGCGAAGCCAAGGTGCTGCTGACCGATACCGAATTCGCGCCGGTGGTGGCGCAGGCCCTGGCCCAGGCCAGCCGGCGGCCGGTGGTGATCGATGTCGACGACCCCTTCGGCCCGGGCGGGACGCGGCTTTCGGACATCGAGTACGAGGATTTCATCGCCGGCGGTGACCCCGGCTTCGCCTGGGACTGGCCCGCCGACGAATGGCAGGCGATCGCGCTGAACTACACCTCCGGCACCACCGGCAACCCGAAGGGCGTGGTCTACCACCATCGCGGCGCGCACCTGAATGCGCTGAACAATGTGCTGGCCTGGAACATGACGCAGCACCCGGTCTATCTGTGGACGCTGCCGATGTTCCACTGCAATGGCTGGTGCTTCCCCTGGACCCTGGCGGCGCTGGCGGGTGTGAATGTGTGCCTGCGCCGGGTCGAGGCGGCGGCGATCTACGATGCCTTCGCCGACCATGGCGTGACCCACCTGTGCGGCGCCCCGGTGGTCATGGGCGTGATCCTGAACGCGGCCCCGGCGGAGGTCCGCAGCTTCCCGCAGCAGGTGCAGTTCATGACCGCCGCCGCCCCGCCGCCGGCCGCGGTGATCGAGCGGATGGAGCGGCAGGGCATCCGCATCACCCATGTCTACGGGCTGACCGAATGCTATGGCCCGGCCGTCGTCTGCGCCTGGCACGAGGCATGGGACAGCCTGCCGGCCAGCGAGCAGGCGGTGCTGAAGTCGCGCCAGGGCGTGCGCTACCACATGCTGGAGGGGCTGGCGGTGATGGACCCGGCGAGCATGACGCCGGTGCCGGCCGACGGCGCCACCATGGGCGAGGTGATGATGCGCGGCAATGTGGTGATGAAGGGCTATCTGAAGAACCCCAAGGCCAGCGCCGAAGCCTTCGCCGGCGGCTGGTTCCACACCGGCGACCTCGGCGTCATGCATCCCGACGGCTATATCGAGCTGAAGGACCGTTCCAAGGACATCATCATTTCCGGCGGCGAGAACATCTCCACCATCGAGGTTGAAGGCGTGCTCTACCGCCACCCTGCCGTGGCCGAGGCCGCCGTGGTCGCCCGTCCGGACGAGAAATGGGGCGAGACCCCATGCGCCTTCGTGGCGTTGCGCCCGGGCCAGGCGGCGACGGCCGAGGAGATCATCGCCTTCTGCCGCCAGAACATGGCCCACTACAAGGCGCCGCGCAGCGTGGTGTTCGGCCCGCTGCCCAAGACCTCGACCGGCAAGGTGCAGAAATTCGTGCTGCGCGAGCGGGCGAGGGCCCTGTAGTGGCGCTGTCGGCGGCGGCCGGTCACACCGGCGGGTGGGGGATGGCCGCCAGCAGTTCCCGCGTGTAGGGGTCGGCCGGCCGCTCCAGCACCTCGGCCGTCGGCCCCTGCTCGACGATGCGCCCGGCCCGCATCACGATCACCCGGTCGCAGAGCAGGCGCACCACCTGCAGGTCGTGCGACACGAACAGATAGCTCATGCCCAGGCGCTGCTTGAGGTCCTGGAGCAGGTTCAGCACCACCGCCTGCACCGACACGTCGAGGGCGGCGGTCGGCTCGTCGAGGATCACCAGGTCGGGTTCCAGCGCGATGGCGCGGGCGATGCCGACCCGCGCCTTCTGCCCGCCCGAAAGCTGGTGCGGGAACCGGTCCAGCAGGGCGGCCGGCAGGCCGACCATGGCGGCCAGGGCCTCCACCCGCCCCCGCAGGGCCGCCGCCGACATTGGCGCGGCCATGCGCAGGATCGGGTCGGCGATGGCGCGCGCGGCGGTGAAGCGCGGGTTCAGGCTTTCGGTCGGGTCCTGAAAGACCATCTGGATGCGCCGGCGCAGCGGCATCAGGGCAAAGCGCCTGGCGGGTATGGCCGCGATGTCCTGGCCGTCGAACACCACCCGGCCAGCGGTCACGTCGATCAGGCGGTTCACCATCATCGATGTCGTCGACTTGCCGCAGCCGGACTCGCCGACCAGGCCCACGCTCTCGCCCCGGCCAACGGCAAAGGAGATGCCGTCGACCGCGCGGAAGGGCGGCGGCGGCGGATCGGGTGGCGCGCCCACGCGCACGGTGCGGAACAGCCGGCGCAGCAGCGCCCCGGGATCCGGCCGCGGATAGGCCTTCACCAGCCCTTCCACCTGCAGCAGGGGCGGCGCCGGCATGGCCAGGCTCGCGGCGGCG
>CAZEQG010000228.1:5336-5646 GCA_964514295.1 uncultured Alphaproteobacteria bacterium | reverse complement strand
CCACCGGCCGATGAGAGGCTCCGTCCGCCCGGGGGGGGGCTGGTGATGCTGCGCGGCCGGGCAGGGGGCAGCGGCCAGCGCTTCAACCTGGGCGAGATGACGGCGACGCGCTGCGCCGTGCGGCTAGCCGGGGGCACCATCGGCTTTGGCCATGTGGCCGGGCGGGACCGCCGCAAGGCCGAACGGGTGGCGGCCTTCGACGCCCTGTTCCAGAGCGACCCCGACCTGGCCGAGGCGGTGGTCGCGCCGCTGGCCGCCGCCATTGCGGCGGCGGGCGATCTGGCTGCGCGTAAGGCGGCGGCCTCGCAGG
>CAZEQG010000228.1:0-5326 GCA_964514295.1 uncultured Alphaproteobacteria bacterium | reverse complement strand
CTGCCTGGCCTTGTAGGCGTCGAAGACGATCTGTGCGCGGGGAGTAGGGCGATGGCCGATCTTGACGGTGCGGCGCTGCTGCCCGGCTTTGCCGATCCGGTGATCGATGCCCAGGCGTCGTTCAGGGCGGTGCTGGCGGCGCTGTCCTATCCCGGGCGCATCCAGCGGCTGGGCCGGCTGGCCCGGGCGCCGGCACCGCTGGACGCGGCCACGGCCGCGGTGGCGCTGACCCTGTTCGACCTGGAGACGCCGGTATGGCTGGACGCGGCGGCCGCCAGCGGCCCCGCCGGCCATTGGCTGAAGTTCCATTGCGGCTGCCCGATCGTGGCGGCGCCGCAGGCTGCCAGCTTTGCGGTGATCGCCGGGGCGCTGCCTGAACTCGGCGCCTTTCCGGCCGGCGAGGATGCCTATCCCGAGCGCTCCTGCACGCTGGTGGTGCAGGTGCCGGCCCTGACGGGCGGCCCGGTCCGCCGCATCGCCGGGCCCGGCATCAGGGGCGAGGGCGAATTTGCCGTCGCCGGCCTGCCGGCGGATTTCCCGGTGCGCTGGGCGGCCAACCGCCGGCGCTTTCCCCTCGGCGTCGACCTGATCCTGGCGGCCGGCGGGGCGATCATCGGCCTGCCCCGCAGCACGGAGATGCGCTAGCCATGTATGTCGCGGTCAAGGGGGGCGAGAAGGCGATCGCCCAGTCCCATCGCCTGGTGGCCGAGGCGCGGCGCGGTGATCCCGCCGTGCCGGAACTGTCGGTGGCGCAGATCATGGGCCAGATGGGGCTTGCGGTGGACCGGGTGATGACCGAGGGCTCGGTCTATGACCGCGAGCTGGCGGCCCTGGCCATCAAGCAGGCGCAGGGCGACCTGGTGGAGGCGATCTTCCTGCTGCGGGCCTATCGCACCACCCTGCCGCGCCTGGCCGTGAGCCTGCCAATCGACACCGCGGCGATGGCGGTGCGCCGGCGCGTGTCCTCCACCTTCAAGGACATTCCCGGCGGCCAGGTGCTGGGGCCGACCTATGACTACACCCACCGCCTGCTCGATTTCGCGCTGCTCGCCGAAGGTGCCGACCAGCCCGCCCCGGCCGCCGCCGAAGGGCTGCCCGAAAGGCTGATGCGGGTTGCCGACATCCTGGGCCGCGAGGGGTTGCTCGAAGAGCATCCGCCGGCCGATGACAGCCCCGTCGGCGACCTCACCCGCGAGCCGCTGGAGTTGCCGGCCGGGCGCGACATCCGCCTGCAGAACCTCGCCCGCGGCGACGAGGGCTTCCTGCTCGCGCTCGGCTATTCCACGCAGCGCGGCTATGGCCGCAACCACCCCTTCGCCGGCGAGATCCGCATGGGCGAGGTGGCGGTGGAGATCGTGCCGGAGGAGCTGGGATTTGCCATCGAGATCGGCGACATCACCGTGACCGAGTGCCAGATGGTCAACCAGTTCAAGGGATCAGCCGAGGTGCCGCCGCAGTTCACCCGCGGCTATGGCCTGGCCTTCGGGCAGGCCGAGCGCAAGGCGATGGCGATGGCGCTGGTCGACCGCGCCCTGCGCGCCGGCGAACTGGGCGAGGATGCGGAGTATCCGGCCCAGGACGCCGAATTCGTGCTGTCGCACAGCGACAACGTGGAAGCCTCGGGCTTCGTGCAGCACCTGAAGCTGCCGCACTATGTCGATTTCCAGTCCGAGCTGACGCTGGTGCGCAAGCTGCGGCGCGAATTCGAGGAGGCGCGCCGGCAGGCCGGGCCCGCAGACCCGCCGGAAGCTCCCGTGGCCTCGCCCCTGGCGGAGGCGGCGCAATGACCCACGACCCCGCCTACAATTTCGGCTATCTGGACGAGCAGACCAAGCGGATGATCCGGCGCGGCCTGCTGAAGGCGGTGGCCGTGCCCGGCTACCAGGTGCCCTTCGGCAGCCGCGAGATGCCGCTGCCCTATGGCTGGGGCACCGGCGGCATCCAGGTCACGGCCAGCGTGATCGGCCCCGACGACGTGCTGAAGGTGATCGACCAGGGGGCGGACGACACCACCAATGCCGTCTCCATCCGCCGCTTCTTCGCCCGCGTCTGCGGCGTGGCGACGAGCGAGCGCACGGCCGAGGCGACGATCATCCAGACCCGCCACCGCATCCCCGAGAAGACGCTGCGGGAGGACCAGATCCTGGTCTATCAGGTGCCGCAGCCCGAGCCGCTGCGCTATCTGGAGCCGCGGGAGACCGAGACCAGGGTGATGCACGCGCATGCCGAATACGGCCTGATGCAGGTCTCGCTCTACGAGGACATCGCCCAGTACGGCCATATCGCCACCACCTACAGCTACCCTGTGATGGTGCATGCGCGCTACCTGATGTCGCCCTCGCCGATCCCCAAATTCGACAATCCGAAGATGGCCGACTGCCCGGCCCTGCAGCTGTTCGGCGCCGGGCGGGAGAAGCGGCTCTACGCCATCCCCCCCTACACCACGGTCAGAAGCCTGGACTTCGACGATCACCCCTTCGAGATCGAGAGCTGGGAGGAGGTCTGCGGCCTGTGCGGGGCGGCGGACAGCTTCCTCGACGAGGTGGTGCTGGACGATCAGGGGCGGCGGATGTTCGTCTGCTCCGACAGCGACCATTGCCGCGACCGCCGAGATGCCGGCCATCGCGGCTGGGCGGCGGCGGAGGGCGGGGCCGCCGGCGGCTATGCCCGGACCGTGGAGGCGGCCGATGACTGAGGCGCAGGCCGAACCGCGGCCGCTGCTGCGTGCCGAGGGCGTGAGCCACGCCTATGGCCGCATCCTGGCCTGCCGGGAGGTGTCCTTCACCCTCTATCCGGGCGAGGTGCTCGGCATCGTCGGCGAATCGGGCTCGGGCAAGTCGACGCTGCTGGGCTGCCTGTCGGCACGGCTGAAGCCGACCCGTGGCGCGGTGTTCTACGACCTGCGCGACCGCGGGCCGACCGACATCTACCGCCTTAGCGAGCCGGAGCGCCGGCTGCTGATGCGCACCGACTGGGGCT
Organism: uncultured Alphaproteobacteria bacterium; assembly: GCA_964514295.1. GTDB lineage: Bacteria > Pseudomonadota > Alphaproteobacteria > CAZEQG01 > CAZEQG01 > CAZEQG01. The sequence continues at coordinate 2,347 of CAZEQG010000228.1, read as the reverse complement.
TCGTGCACCAGAACCCGCGCGATGGCCTGCGCATGGGCGTATCGGCCGGGGCCAATGTGGGCGAAAGGCTGATGGCCGTCGGCGCCCGCCACTACGGCCGCATCCGCCACGCGGCGGAGGACTGGCTGGCCAAGGTGGAGATGGACCTCGGCCGCATCGACGACCGCCCCACCACCTTCTCCGGCGGCATGCAGCAGCGCCTCCAGCTTGCCCGCAACCTGGTGACCGGGCCGCGCCTGGTGTTCATGGACGAGCCGACCGGCGGCCTCGACGTGTCGGTTCAGGCAAGGCTGCTGGACCTGCTGCGCGGCCTGGTGCGCGAGCTTGGGCTGGCCTGCATCATCGTCACCCACGACCTTGCCGTCGCCCGGCTGCTGGCCGACCGGCTGATGGTGATGAAGGGCGGCGAGGTGGTGGAGCAGGGGCTGACCGACCAGGTTCTGGACGATCCGCAGCACCCCTACACCCAGCTCCTGGTTTCCTCCGTGCTTCAGGTGTGAGCATGAACGACCGCGACATGATCCGCGTCGAAGGGCTGGGCAAGACCTTCGTCCGCCACATTCAGGGCGGGGTGGCACTGCCGGTGTTCCGGGACCTGGCGCTGACGGTGGCCGCCGGGGAATGCGTGGTGCTGGCCGGCCCGTCCGGCACCGGCAAGAGCACGCTGATGCGCGCGATCTATGCCAATTACCGGCCGAGCGCCGGGCGCATCCTGGTGCGCCATGCCGGCAGCGTGGTCGACATGGCCACGGCCGAGCCCTGGCAGGTGCTGGCGGTGCGCCGCCGCACCATGGGCTATGTCAGCCAGTTCCTGCGGGTGATCCCGCGCGTTGCCACCCTGGACCTGGTGGCCGAGCCGCTGCGCCATGACGGGGTGCCAGATGCCGAGGCGCGGGCGAAGGCGATGCTGGCCCGCCTGAACCTGCCGGAGCGGCTGTGGAGCCTGCCCCCCGCCACCTTTTCTGGCGGCGAGCAGCAGCGCGTGAACATTGCGCGCAGCCTGATCCGGCCGTATCCGATCCTGCTGCTCGACGAGCCGACCGCATCCCTCGATGCCGCCAACCGGGCGGTGGTCTGCGAGCTGGTCGGGGAGGCGCGGCGCAATGGTGCCGCCATCCTCGGCATCTTCCACGATGCCGCCGTGCGCGACGCGGTGGCGACCCGCCTCTTCGACCTGGAACCCTACCGACAGGCTGCCTGACCCCATGGAACTCGCCCTCGCCAATGCCCGGATCGTGCTGCCCGACGCGGTGCTGACGGGCTCCGTCCTGGTCCGCGACGGGCTGATCGCCGCGATCGCCGAGGGGGCGGGCGTGCCCGCCGGCGCCCTCGATCTCGAAGGGGACCTGCTGATCCCCGGCCTCATCGATCTGCATACCGACAATCTGGAAAAGCACATGACGCCGCGCCCGGGGGTGACCTGGAACCCGGTGATGGCGGCGGCCACGCATGACGCCCAGATCGCCAGCGGCGGCATCACCACGGTCTATGACGCGATCTGCGTGGGCGTGCAGGGCTACCGCCGGGACCGCCGGTCGATCCTGCACCCGATGGTGGCCGGGGTGGCCGAGGCGCAGGCGGCCGGCATGCTGCGCGCCGAGCACCGCCTGCACATCCGCTGCGAGGTGAACGATCCCGATGTGGTGGCCGAGTTCGAGGAGTTCGCCGGCCACCCGCTGCTGCACTTCGTGTCGGTGATGGATCATGCGCCGGGCCAGCGGCAGTTCGCCTCGATCGCCGCCTATCGCCACCACTACCAGAAGTCCTACGGCATGACCGATGCGCAGCTCGACGAGGACATCCGCGTCAAGACCGAGAACTCGCTGCGCTATGCCGCCGGCAACCGCCGCCGGATCGTGGAGATCGCGGCCAGCCGCGCCATTCCGGTGGCCAGCCACGACGACATGACGGTCGAGCATGTGGAGGAATCGGCGGCCCTTGGCCTGGTGGTGGCCGAGTTTCCCACCACCATCGCCGCCGCCGCCCGCTCGCGCGAGCTGGGGCTGAAGGTGCTGATGGGCTCGCCCAACGTGGTCCGCGGCGGCTCGCATTCCGGCAATGTCGCGGCCGGCGAACTGGCCCGTCTGGGCCTGCTCGACATCCTGTCCTCCGACTATGTGCCGGTCAGCCTGCTGCACGGCGCCTTCACCCTGGCCGATGGCGAGCATGGCATGGACCTGCCGGCCGCCATCGCGACGGTGACGGCGACCCCGGCGGCGGCGGCCGGGCTTGGCGACCGGGGGCGGATCGCGATCGGCCTGCGCGCCGATCTGGCGCGGGTCGGCCGCCATGGCGGGCTGCCCTTCGTCAAGTCGCTGTGGCGCGAGGGGAAGCGGGTGCTGTGAGC
>CAZEQG010000227.1:0-5660 GCA_964514295.1 uncultured Alphaproteobacteria bacterium | reverse complement strand
GATCGGCGACGAGGAGGACAGCCATCTCGGCGACTTCATCGAGGACAAGAACGCCGTCCAGCCGCTCGATGCCGCGATCCAGGCCAATCTGCGCGAGACCACCACGCGGGTGCTGGCGAGCCTGACCGCACGCGAGGAACGGGTGCTCCGGATGCGCTTTGGCATCGGCATGAACACCGACCACACGCTGGAGGAGGTGGGCCAGCAGTTCAGCGTGACGCGCGAACGCATCCGCCAGATCGAGGCCAAGGCGCTGCGCAAGCTGAAGCACCCCAGCCGCTCGCGCAAGCCGCGCTCCTTCCTGGACACCTGAGCCCTTGCGCCTGACCCTGCTGGGTACCGGCTGTCCGGTCGCCCATGCCGAGCGCTACGGCCCGGCGGCGCTGCTGCGCGGGCAGGGCAGGGCGGTGCTGTTCGACTGCGGCTCGGGCGTCACCCAGCGGCTGGTCGCGGCCGGCTGCCCGGGCCGCACGCTCGACGCCATCTTCCTCACCCACCTGCATTCCGACCATCTGGTCGACCTCTACCAGATCGTCATTTCGAGCTGGCACCAGGGGCGCGACCGGCCGCAGCGCGTGTTCGGCCCGCCCGGCACCCGGCTGTTCGTGGACGGCACGCTGGCCCTCTGGCAGGCCGAGCTGGCGCAGCGCATCGCCCATGAGCGGCGGCCCTCCACCGCCGCCCTCGAGGTCGAGGTGACGGAGATCGCCGATGGAGATGTCTACGATCTCGGCGGCGTGTCGGTGCGGGCCTTCGCGGTGGAGCACCAGCCGGTCCGCCATGCCTTCGGCTTTGCCGTGGAAGGCGGCGGGCGGCGCCTTGCCATCAGCGGCGACACCAGGGCCTGCGCGGCGGTGGAGGAGGCCGCGCGCGGCGCCGACCTGCTGCTGCACGAGGTGTTCATCCACCGCGAGATGCAGGTGGTGCCGGGCGTGCGCTCGGCCGAGACGGTGGCCAATGTCGGGGCCTACCACACCGCATCCTCCGAGGTCGGCAAGCTGGCGGCGCGGGCCGGTGTGGGCTGCCTGGTGCTGACCCATTTCGTGCCGCCCGGCTTCGACCGCGCCGCCCTGCTGGCGGAGGTGGCGGCCGACTATCGCGGCCCGCTGGTGATCGGTGAGGATCTGATGACCATCGACATCGTGGCCGGAAGCCTCGAACACCGCGGCGCGCTGATCGGCCTCGGCCGGGCCGCCGGCGCGCTTGGCGGTTGACGCGCCCGCCGCCGCCGTCCCATATCCCGGGGCAGGGGGCCCGTAGTTCAGCGGTCAGAACGCGCCGCTCATAACGGTGTTGTCGTCGGTTCGAATCCGGCCGGGCCCACCATGCCGTGGCCCGCTTCGGCCAGGGCCGGCAGCAGGTCCGGGTGGAAGCGCGCCTGAAAGTCATCGATGGTGCGCACGATATGGAACACCACCGCGCCGCGGACGATCTCGAAATCGAACTTGCGGTGGTTGGTGTGGATCGGCAGCACCTCGAACATCCGCGCGGCCGCGGTCTCCGCCACCTCCATCGCCGGGCGCGGCCGGGAGGCACAGGCGGCGGCAAAGCGCGCCTGGAAGGCGGCGATGGCATCGCCCCAGCCCTCCGGGCGGTGGGCCGGCAGCGGGTGGCGGGCAAGCACCTCGGCGAACAGCGCCCCCAGACGCGGTGACACGCGGGCGCCCGGAAACTCCGGCCGGCGGCGCAGATCGCCCTCGATGATCACAAGCAGATCGGACAGCACGATCGCCATGCCTTCCCAGCGGCAGAAGGCCAATGCTTCCTGGAACGGCTTTTCCTTGAACATCGCGCGGGCATGGGTCCCGGTCTTGCCGCGACAGTAATCGATGGATGTCTTCTGAGCGACATAGGCGGAGCGGGCCAGCAGGAACTCCGTCAGTTCTTCGACGGTGCGGATCGGCGGCGGCGTGAAGTAACGCATCACCCGATCGTAGAGTCCGCCGAGTTCACCGGACCATGTTCGAAGCCCTAGCCCTGGCACTGGCCGCATCCTCCAACAGCTTGTTGTTTGTGGCAGTTGCGCATGGTATCAAAACGGTTAACGAGAATCGAACATTCAAGCGATCGATCAAGCAATCACCGGACGGGTCGGCGACCCGGCCCTATCGGGAGGCAAAACAAGTGGGGGGCATGGGCCGGTTGACGGTACGGCAACCATCCACCGCGGCATCTCCCACCGCCCGGCGCGGGCGCGATTTGCGTTGCCTAACTCCATGATGTGCGCCGGGTGGTGCTGCCGCCGCCTGGTGCGCATGGTTGTGCAGTGAAGAGGGAGGGGATTAAAAAATGGCTCAATCGGGTCTTACGCCTGAGCAGATGGATGGATACTGGCGCCGTACCACGGGTTTGATGTGGACCATCATGTTCCTGTGGTTTGTGTTCAGCTTCGGCGTTCATTTCTTCGCCATCCAGCTCAACAACATCGTGATCGCCGGGTTTCCGCTCGGATTCTACATGGCTGCCCAGGGGTCGCTGATCGCCTTCGTCGTCCTGTGCTTCTGGAATGCCTCGGCACAGAACCGCATCGACGAAGAATTCGGCGTCGCCGAGGAATAGGGAGGGTCAGATGTCCGGAGCAAAGGGCGATTTCATCAACAACCTTGGCCGAATCTATGGTGTCTACACCGGCACCTTCATCGGCTTCACCATCCTGCTCGCGATCCTTGAGCAGCTCGGCCTGCCCAACGCGATCATCGGCTATCTGTTCATCTTCCTGACCATCGGCGTCTACGCGCTGATCGGCTACCTGTCGCGCACCGCGCAGATCTCCGAATACTATGTCGCCGGCCGGCGCGTCCCTGCCTTCTACAACGGCATGGCGACCGGCGCCGACTGGATGAGTGCCGCCTCCTTCATCTCCATGGCCGGCGGCCTCTATCTCCAGGGCTATGACGGGCTTGCCTTTGTGCTGGGCTGGACCGGCGGCTATGTGCTGGTGGCGGTGCTGCTTGCCCCCTACCTGCGCAAGTTCGGCCAGTTCACCGTGCCCGACTTCCTGGGCACCCGCTATGGCGGCAACGTGGCGCGCATGTGCGGCGTCATCGTGCTGTTCAGCGCCTCGTTCACCTATGTCGTCGCCCAGGTCTTCGGCGTCGGCATCATCGCCAGCCGCTTCCTCGGCATCCCCTTCGAGCTGGCGGTGTTCGTCGGCCTCGTCGGCATCCTAGTCTGCTCGATGCTGGGCGGCATGCGGGCGGTGACCTGGACCCAGGTGGCGCAGTACATCATCCTGATCATCGCCTACCTGATCCCGGTGGTCTGGCTGTCGACCAAGAAGTACGGCATCCCGATCCCCGAACTGACCTACGGCCAGGCGCTGTCGCAGATCGCCGAGCTGGAAAAGACCCTCGGCATCGCCAAGGGCCACATCACCGCCTTCGCCGATGCGCAGGGCAACTTCTCCTGGACGCGCTTCGTCAACTTCTTTGCGCTTATCTTGTGCCTGATGGTCGGCACGGCCTCCCTGCCGCACATCCTGATGCGCTACTTCACCACGCCTTCGGTGCGTGAGGCGCGGCAGTCCGTGGGCTGGTCGATCTTCTTCATCTTCCTGCTCTACTTCACGGCGCCGGCCTATGCCGCCTTCGCGAAGCTGGAAGTCTACTCGAACGTGATCGGCCAGCCGATCGCCAGCCTGCCCGCCTGGGTGCAGAACTGGTCCCAGGTTGCCGGCATGCTGACGATCCGCGACGCCAATGGCGACGGCATCCTCCAGCTCGCCGAGCTGACGATCAACCAGGACATCATCGTGCTCTCGACGCCCGAGATCGCGGGCCTGCCCTACGTGATCTCCGGCCTGGTGGCGGCCGGCGGCCTGGCCGCGGCGCTGTCCACCGCCGATGGCCTGCTGCTCGCCATCGCCAATGCCCTCAGCCACGACATCTACTACAAGATGATCGATCCGAACGCCAACTCGACCCGGCGCCTGGTGGCCGCCCGCGTGATCCTGATCGCGGTCGCCATCGTCGCCGCGGCAACGGCGTCGACCCGTCCCTCGGGCATCATCCAGATGGTGGCCTGGGCCTTCAGCCTGGCGGCGGCGGGCCTGTTCGCGCCCCTTGTCATGGGCATCTGGTGGAAGCGCACGACCTCGATCGGCGCCATCGTCGGCATGATGTCGGGCTTTGGCATCTGCCTCTACTATCTGGTGATGACCCGCTACTTCCCGGAGAGCTTCCAGGCCACCTGGGGCACGCCGCTGTGGTGGGGCATCGCGAATGTTTCCTGCGGCCTGTTCGGTATTCCGGTGGCTTTCGTGGTGACCTGGCTGGTCAGCCTGTTCACCCCGGCACCTTCCCAGGACATGCAGGATTTCGTCGACTCGATCCGCCGTCCGGGCGGCGAGGTCCACTGGTCGGCGGGTACGACGCACGAATAGTGCGCACATCTTGCCGGAACTGCGACGCAGGGCCCTCGGGCCCTGCGTTTTTCTTTCGCGCCCGAGATCATGCGAGGCCATGACGATGTCGCCCGATCTGTGGTGGTCCTATCTGCCCTTCCACCTCATCAACTATGCCCTGGCTGCGCTGTTCTATACGATGTTTGGGCGCTTCGGGCTCAGCTTCATCCTGCCGCCGCAGTCGCCCAACTACATCTGGCGCTGGTTCTGCCGGCTGACCGATCCGGTGCTGCGGCTGGTCTGGATCATCACGCCGGGCTACATCGCCGACCGTTTCATGCCGCTGTGCGGCGCCTTCTGGATCGGTTTCGCCCGGGTGCTGTTCTTCATCGCCGCCTATTCCTGGGGGCTTGCCCCCACCCTGACCCCGGCTGGAGGCTGAGATGCGCGACAACCTGTTCGTGGCCATCCTCGGGGCGGCCCTCATCAACGGGCTGTTCTCGCCCTTTCACTTCATCTTCGTGCGCCTGATCCTGGTGTGGTGGCCGGACTACATCGTGCCGGTGGCGGAATTCCTGAACTACGCCGCCGCCCTGACGCTGTCCACCGCGACGCTGCTGATCTCCGGCGTGCCGGCCGCGCTCTACGAGAAGGTCTTCGGCGGGGACCCGGAGGTGGCGATGTACATCTGGGTGGTGTGCATCGCGCTGTTCACGGTTCCGAGCGTACAGGCTGCATTCGGAGGCTAGCATCTTTTCCGGGCGGCGCCGCTCGACTAGCCTTGCGTCCGGGTGTGCAAGCAGGAGGGGCCGAGGCCGCAGGGACATGCCGCTGGAACGCATTCGCGAACAGGCGCGGCTGTCGGTCGGCCGGGGATGCGGCTTCGGGCTGCTGGCGATCTGCACCTTCGTGATCGGCTTCATCCCGCTGCCGCTTGTGGCGGCGCGGCTGGCCGCGATCCTGACCACGCTGATGGCGGTGATCCTGGTCTGGCAGGCATGGCGCAGCCCGCGCCGGCGCTACCGTGACACCGAGCTGTGGATCATGCTGGACCGCAATCACGGCTTGCCGGAAGATCGCGCCCAGGGGGTGATCATGGGCATCCTGGGCGAGGTCTACATGCGCCACGCCGAGGCCACCGCCGCCGGCGCGCTGGTGCTGTGGGCGCTGTCGCTGCTGCTGTGGCTGACCCAGGCGGCATAGCCGGCATCCGCCGCGGCGGGCCGGTCGCGGCCGTGCGGCCCTTCCTCGGCCTGGCCGGGGTGGCGATCCTGGTGCTGGCCGGCATGATCCTGGCCGAGGGCGACACGCCCCATGC